>CAYPYR010000020.1:0-2546 GCA_964415095.1 uncultured Pseudomonadota bacterium
AAAGATGGAGAAATTGCAGTAATCACGAGCATGAATAATAATGAACGTAAAAGAATATGTGAACGAATTGAATAATTAGTTGTTGTTATCATGATGTTCTTTCATGTTGAGTTCGAATCCTTCGACAAGCTTCCGCCGCCAAGGCTATGGCGCACATGGCAAGACACGCAGGACGAACGATTAATATCTAAGCATGTTTATTAATGCTATTGTAGCAGTTAGTATGGCCTTGTCTAATGCCTGAACCATTTTGGAAATTATGGTGAATATTTTGGGTATTTCATGACGTTATGAAATTACAAGCAAGATTACGTATCTCTCTATAATCTTGCTTGTAATAGATCTCTTATAAAATCTCTGCAGCAAGTTTTGCTAATTCAGATCGTTCACTCTTATCTAAAAATACGGTGCCAAAGATAGGTAAATTTTTAAACTTTTCAGTAGTTACGGTAAGACCATTTGTCGTAAAATCAAGATACGGAGAATCGATTTGATACGGATCACCGGCAAGTACAATTTTACTGCCTTCTCCCACACGACTCACGATAGTTTTTACTTCATGCGGTGTTAAGTTTTGTACTTCATCAATAAAAATAAATTGATACGGGATCGAGCGACCACGCATATAGGTGATTGCTTCAATACTAATAATTCCTTGATTTTGCAAGCGTTGCACGTCAGAAAGATGGCTGCGCGCTATGCGTTCATGACGACGTTCTCGTGGCGTGCGCTGTGCTTGTGATTCAAGTGGGCCTTCATTTTTTTGTTTGCTAAAAATAAACTCAAGATTGTCATGCACTGGCATCATCCAGTTGTGTAATTTCTCTTGTAAGTCACCGGGTAAAAAGCCGATATCAGCACCTAATGCAACGATGGGGCGTGAAATAAGAAATTTTCGATACATCTTTTCACGGGCTACTTTTTCAAGTCCTACTAAGAGGGTAAGAAAGGTTTTTCCCGTACCAGCAGGTCCAAGTAGTGAAATCATTTTAATATCATCATCCATCAATAAATCGAGTGCCATTAATTGCTGGATATTACGTGCGGTGAAATTCCAAGAGAATGGGTGCATGCGTACTTCGCGAAATGCTTTGCCGCCAAGATAGCGAAATAATTTGTTGTTCTCTGGGTTGTTCTCACTTTCTACAATGATAAATTCATTAATTTGAAGGGTGTCAATATCGATTAGGCTTGGCAGACGAGTTCCGGAAATTTCACGTAATACTTTTGAGTTAACGGCAACGCGCGTCCAACCTTTATAATATGTCTCACGATCAATTTTACCTTTAGTATAATCTTCAGCATCAAGTCCCAATGAATCGGCTTTGACACGTGCATTAATATCCTTGGTAACAAAGGTAACGGTATTGCCTTGTTTGGTGAGCCATTGCACGATTAAGATAATTTGATTATCAACCGTATCTGCACAAACGCAGTCGGTGATGTTGGTTACCGGCGTTGGCATTACTTTTAAGATTGCACTGCCAGTACCGTGATTCAGTAAAACTCCCATATTAAGCGGTCCTGACTTACGTAGACCATCAAGTGTTCGAATGACTTCACGTGCCGTGCGACCCATCTCGCCCGGCTCACGTTTAAATTTATCAAGCTCTTCTAAGACAACAAAGGGGACAACAACAACGACATCTTTAAAGGCAAAAAGTGAATTACTATCATGAAGAAGGACATTAGTATCTAAGACGAAATAACGATTTTCCCGGAAAGTTGATTGAGCATTATTGGTCATGCGCGGCTTCCTTGTGTTAATGATTAATTAACTCTTTTACGTTAGGTTATCATGATAGCTAATGCCGTATCAATAGGAATCTTACTTGACACTATTTGTCCTTTACTGGTAGTATCTTAATGATAAAAACACACAAAAAGAATGTTTGAGTTCGGGTTATTAGAAGGTTAGGTCATGGAATCAATACGATTCTTCGCAAAATTTTATTTTTGTTCATTGCAACAACTGCAAAAGAAAATAACTACCACGCCTTGCTGCGGATTTCTCACTACAACGCGGTAATCGCCGCGTAATATTTAGTTCAACTATTTCCATTAAATTTATTTTGTTTCACTTCGTAATAATAATGTAATTATTTTTATTACAAACTTATCATTAAAAGGAATGTATGTTGAAAAAACTTTCATTGCCAATTCAGCTCGTCATTGTTGTAGGGTTTGTCCTGTTATGCGGGGATTTTCTCGGTACCGAGTTGATCTCTTTTTTCTATAGCATCAGTTTGTTGCTGCGTCAACTTTTAGCACTGGTGCTACCATTTGTTGTATTTTTTTTCATCAGTGCGGGGATTATTTCATTGCGTCGCAATGCGCCATTTGTGCTTACTATATTGCTCTCAACGATTATTCTTTCTAACGTGCTTGCAGCCATTGTTGCTTATTTAGTAGCTGGATCATTGGTTCAATTTCTCACATTCGGTGTACAATTTGATGCATTGGCAAACGCGCGCGATCTCGTGCCATGGGACTTTATCAGTATCATAAAACATTATCTTGGCATGCTTGCCGAAATCTTCTCGCAT
>CAYPYR010000020.1:2646-14996 GCA_964415095.1 uncultured Pseudomonadota bacterium
ATCTTTGGTTTTTTACTTGAGATGAATTATAAACAAATTATGTGGGGACTGTTTGAATATTACGGCAGAACTTTTGGGCTCATTCTGATTTTGCAAGTTTGTTATCTGTTTATTATGTATTTTGTCGCGAGTGGTGGATCACTCAAACGTACGATCAATGCCATTAAAAATATGGTACCAAGTTATGTGACGGCGTTTAGTACCATGTCAAGCACGGCAACTATTCCGGTATCCGTTGAAGGCTCGGTGCTTAACACCCATAATCGACCATTGGTTGAGATGGCAATGCCAATTCTCGCAAACGTCCATTTAATTGGTGATGCAATTTCTACGCCCATTTTGTCGATCGTGACCGTTTATTTATTTTTTGATGTCACTGTTGGATGGGCTACCTACATGACGTTTGTGTTTTATTTTTGTCAAACCATGCTTGCGGTATCAGGAATACCGGGTGGTGGGATCATTGTTATGATTCCGGTGCTTGAATCAGTACTTCATTTTAATCCAAAAATGGTTAGCCTAATAACGACCTTGTATTTGTTACAAGACTCATTTGGTACTGCAGCTAACGTCATGGGAGATGGTGCGCTTGCAATGATCGTGAATCACCTAACCTCATGGTTTAAAAATAAAAAAAGTAGTTAATTTTTTAAAGAAAGAAGTTATATGAATCAAGAAGTAGATAAACTTTTTGCAATGCGGCACTCAGCTGCACATTTGCTTGCACATGCTATTACTGAATTATTTCCCGGTACTATACTTACTATCGGACCAGCAACGGAGGAAGGTTTCTTTTACGATGTGCTACCAACACGTAATTTTAAAGAAGAAGATCTTCCCGTTATTGAAGCAAAGATGCATGAGATCGCAAAGCGCGGCTACCCGATAACCGGTGGTCAAGTGCCTAAAGACGAAGCTCGCAAATTATATGTGAATAATAAATTTAAGAATGAGATTATCGAGAGCATTCCCGGTGAAACGGTTGGCATCTATAGGCAGGGTGATTTTTTTGATTTATGCAAAGGTGGTCACGTTACCTCTATTGATGAGATCAAATACTTTGCTCTAACCGGTCTTGCGGGGTCATACTGGCGGGCTGATCGCACTAAAGATGTATTGCAACGAATTTCTGGTGTTGCATTTTTAACCCAAGAAGATCTTGATGCGTACCACAAGCGCGTAGAAGATGCCAAGCTCTATGATCATCGTCGTTTGGGTAAACAACTTGATTTGTTTTCATTTCATGAAGAAGCTCCCGGCATGGTTTTTTTCCATCCCAAAGGTTTGCAAATTTATAACGCATTAATTGATTATTCACGCAAAATGCAAAACGCTGATTATCAAGAAATCAAAACACCCATCGTGTTAAACGAAGCATTGTGGCATCAATCCGGCCATTATGACAATTACCGTGATAATATGTATTTTACCAAAACGCATGATGAATCATGTTGCGTGCGGCCAATGAACTGCCCAGGATCAATCTTAGTGTACAACGAGCGACCACACTCGTATCGTGAGCTACCGCTACGACTTTCTGAATATGGTCTTTGTCATCGTTATGAGCTCTCAGGTGTGCTTCACGGAATATTACGTGTTCGAGCCTTTACTCAAGATGATGCGCATATCTACTGCACCATGGAACAGATTGTTGAAGAAGTGATGAAAGTGTTGACGCTTGCAAATACCATGTACAAACGATTTGGTTTTGACAACGTTACATTGGTATTGACTACTCGACCTGAAAAATCAATTGGCGCGGATGAAGGTTGGGATTATGCAATTCGTTCGTTACAAAATGCACTTGAACAAGCTGGTGCACCATTTACTATTAAAGCGGGTGAGGGTGCATTCTATGGACCTAAGATAGAGATGCATATTCAAGATGCGCTTCATCGTTCATGGCAATGTGGAACTATACAAGTTGATTTTTTCTTGCCAGAAAATTTTGATATGTCATATATCGACTCGGATCAATCACGCAAGCGTCCCGTGATTATTCACCGCGCGATTTATGGTTCTATCGAGCGCTTTTTGGGTGTTCTGCTTGAACATTACAAAGGTGCATTCCCATTTTGGTTGGCGCCAGTTCAAGCACGCATTTTAGTGATTACTGATGGGCAGCGATCATATGCGGCTGAAATTTTGCAAAAGCTTAAGCAACAGAATATTCGTGTTGAAGTTGATGAAACAGGTGATCAAATTTCAGCACAGATCAGACGAGCACAGATGGATAAGATTCCGTGGATGCTGGTGCTGGGTAAAAAAGAGCAAGAGCAACAGACGGTTACATTACGCGATCTTGCGGGAAAACAAGAATTTGGATTAACGCTTGATACGCTTATTGAACGCGCACAGACACTGAATCAATCATAAAATAAATAATTAAGGGTGTTGCACTCGCACACCCTTAAAATTATGTTAAAGTTTTGTCGATTAGCGAGACTTGGTTACACCAACCCGCTTGCAATATGGGCGTATGTCACAGCGACTGCAAAATGGCGAGATGGGTACGCAAACATTTTGTCCCCACATGACCAGCAACTTATTCCACTCGATCCAATATTTTTTGGGAATGACTTTCATCAGAGCGCGTTCAGTTTCTTCGGGAGTTTTTGTCTTGATGATGCCAAGACGATTTGAGATGCGATGCACATGAGTATCAACACAAATAGCGGGGATACCAAATGCAAGGCCGAGTACGAGATTTGCGGTTTTTGGCCCAACACCTTTAATGCTCAATAGCTCTTCACTCGTTTGCGGTACCTTGCCACCAAATTGATCGATAAGTGTGCGGCTGACTTCGTGAAGCGATTTTGCTTTATTTTTATAAAAGCCGGTCGTGAAAACTATTTGTTCTAATTTATGCAATGGGATAGCAAGGATCTCGTCGGGTGTTTGAGCCTGCTTAAATAAGGAGCGACAAACATGTATGGTGGCTATGTCACGCGCCCGCAGGCTCAATAAGCAACCCGTCAAAATTAAGAATGGCTTTTTGCCATACTCCTCAATGATTAGATCAATCAGCGGGGGAGTATAATTTTTTGTAGCAGTTCGAAGAATATTAACTATTTTTGATATAGTGAGGTTCATTTTCCCTTACTATGTGGTCGTTTCGTAGATTTCTAATTTATTAAGTTAGAGAGATGGCAAAAATTCCTTCGGGTGTTTGAGCCTGCTTAACTAAGGGTGTCAGCAGATGTGATGACAAGTTTACGTGCTTGCAAGCTCATAAACATCCGATAACGTCGAAAATTGCCTTTTTGTGCTGTACTCCTTAATAATTTTTTTTCTGTATCTCGTAAAGCCGATATGCTTTTTAACGCGTCATTTAACATTTACATTACTTGAAACAAGAACAATCTTATCTTTTTTTACGTCATCGGTTCCAGATCCAGCAAAATATCCTAATGTTAATAGGGATACTAAGGTTGGTTGCAATAAGTTCATGTATGATTGTTTTATTCTATTATTTTCAGTAGACACTTTTTTCTCATGGATCATAAGAGGTCCTTATAATCAAAAATTTTATATTTAATACACATTCCATAGCCTTAAGGATAAAGTAATTTCAGAAAATTATACAACATTTTGTTAGAATCATCTGAAATTACTTAAAGAGTATATTAGCCAAATATTTCAATTTTGTTAAAATAAAAGTTATATAATATTAAGTTTAATTTTATCCGAGATTTATTATGTTTTATTTTGATAATATGTTTATCAAAGCATTACTTATTTTTTTTGAATGTTTCTGTCTTTTTATCAAAATATCCTTATTGGTTTTACTTTATAAGAAAAGACCTCAGTTTAGTCGAGGACCAAGTTTTTTAAGCTTGATGATAATATTGTTTACAGGAGCATTTACTAACGTAACGTTATTGACCTATTTGTTACGGGTAACTTTTCCGGAAAGCATACCAATTTTCCTTACGAGCTCATTATTTCGTTTTGAGCTTGCAACACTTGTATTGCAATTTTTTGCTTTACTATGTTTTTTTCGTGAATTGTCATCACGAAAAATTGCATCACTAATCTCGTATTGGTTATTGTTCCCCACGATGTTTTTTACCGGATATTATGTTTTTCGCGTGGTCCATACATTTTTTTCGTGGGATTTTGGCCAGTCGGTTCTTGACAAACAAATATTACATTTTCTATCAGCGTATATTTTATCAGTAGGTTTGTTCTTACTGTTACTTATTTATCGAAATTATAAAATTGAACTTATAAAACTATTACGGCAACATAATTTTACCATAGGGTTTTATTTCATGTTGCCCTATTTTATTGTTAAAATCTTTGAATCATCTTTTGTATCACAAAAAGTAAACTTTCCCGCAGCTACTCTTACTTCACTTATTTTGACCGGCATGATTTTATATTGTTTCCGTCGGCTAGCCGGATTGCGCTTTTTGAATATGCGTTCGCACGTGAGTTCTGCTATCTCAGAAAAGTTTAATTTTATTGATGATTTTAAATACGTCTTGAGTGCTATTAGTAATATCACGCATGTTGAAGAAATTATACCGATTACTAAGGCTTTCTTTCAGCAAGCTTTTGGTGTGCCAGAAGAAAAATTAACGTTATTCTTGCGTGAAACTTATTTTTTCAAAGAAAAATCAAATGAAGATTCTCAAGATCATGCTCGAAAATTATTTTTGGAAACCGTGCTAAGTGCTCAAAGTGAATACCCAGAAGTAGTATCTTTTGTCGAACAGCATAAGATAATCATTCGTGATGAAGTTGAATTCACTCATTTTTATCAAGCAGCGGGTAAAGTAAAAAACGAACTTGAAGCAGTTATTGAATTTTTAAAAAAAATTAATGCCGATATTTTTCTGCCTATCTATTGCGATTCGCGCCTTGTTGCCTATATTGTAATAAATCATGGTGTACGCGAAGCTGGTTTCTATACTGACGTAGAGCGTGATGAAATGCTAATTTATTGTAGTCACATAGGTAGTGTGATCTATCTTTTAGGTAATATTGATATGGAGACGATTGTACAGCGTGAGCGTGAGTTGCAAAAAACACTGTATAAAAAAGAACGTATGTTGACGTTGCTCAAAAATGGACTTGAAAGTTTTGTTAATACCTCTCGTTCACGACGAGTTGGCGTATTAACCTACAAAAATAAGAAATTTGCCTATTGCAATCAAGCAGCAAAAGACTTAATTAAGATAGATTTAAATAAAGATGATGGTTTGCAATTTACGCAATCATTACTTACCGTAGCACAAGATACGGCAGTTTATTTAACGTCTAAACGCCTGCTGCTTACCACCCCAACGGGTGACACGTTAATCTTCAATACCTCACCCAATCTTGAACGTAATAATACTATCATAACGGTTGCATATCCAAGTATTGCCGATTACATAAAAGATGAGCAGCAAGGTTTAAAAGATCCATCAAAATGGGATTATCTCCTGATGCTCAAAACGACCGATGAAGGTGCGCTTATAAATCAATTAATTCCCACAAATACGCCAACACTCAGCCACTACAAAATATTATTTCTTGAAGCAGTGCTTTCGCACAAGACCCTTATTTTTGAAATGGCGGCAGAAGAAGATACCTTATCATTTGCACACGTGACGCATAAAGTAAAGCAGCGTAAGGTATTTGAAGAAATTGATTTGCGTAGCGAGCCGGATGAATTTGCATTAGGGCTTAAAATATTTGGTATTAACCATGTATTCCAAACCTCAAAAGAATTGTGCCTGCTTGATGCTCTTCATGCAAAAGGCACGCTCTTTTTACGGAATATTCAGTTGCTCTCGTTAGGCCTGCAACAGCGCTTGTATCAATATATTGTTTCTGGCAAATTTACGCCGCTTAAAAGTGATGAACAGCGTGATGCGGATGTCCTCATTCTTTGTTCTGCGACGCATAATTTACCAGATTTTGTACAACAGGGACTCTTCTTAAAAGAATTATATCTTGAGTTGCAAAAGCATGCAGTTTGGTTGCCATCGTTAAATAGTCTGCCTACGGAGGAACTCCTCTCACTTGCTGAAGGCATGAGAAAACAACTCGTGCATACCAAAGTATATCAAAACATGTTGGTATTCTCTGAAGCAGATCAGCGGCGCTTGATTGCTGGTGGCTGTGTATCACTTCATGAACTACGTATTAAAATACAAAGTATTATTCTTAAAAAGACGCGCAAGCAACCACTGCAAGATCATGCCATTATTGATCCGGCGTATAATCTTGCTGATCTTGATTTAGTCGAGGCTGCGCGTATGGGACGTCATGCGCTTAAAGACCCAAAACTTCTTTCCATGCTTCTTGCAAAATTTAAGAATAATCAAAATAAAGTAGCACAATTTCTTGGAGTCAATCGCTCAACGGTAAATCGACGATGCCTGCAATTTGGCATTCATATACCACTTGCACCTGAACAAGTGCGATCGACTATGAATTAATGAGTATAACCGCTAAGGGAGCGCGCCATGAATCTTGATACCTTTAAACAAAAGATTGCCGAGTGGTACATTCATCTTGAGGTTGAAAAAAACGTATCATCGCATACGCTCCGTGCGTATATAGGAGATACAGAACAGTTCACCTGTTTTTGGCAGCAGCTTGCGACGCAAGAGCCGCTATTAACTGATGACTTCGATCGAGTACTTGAGCGTTATGTGCGAGCATTATTTTATAAAAAAACTTCGCGTGCCACCCTTGCACGTAAGGTTGCATCGCTGCGTTCGCTTCGTCGTTATTTCTTGCAACATGGTATTCCATTTCGCGTCACCGTAAAGCCGCCACGTGTTGAAAAAAAACTTCCGCATGTATTGAGTGTTGATGAAATATTTTATTTACTTGATACGCTCAAACCAGAAGATTTGCCCTCAAAATTACCCTATCGTGATAAAGCTATCATTGAATTGCTTTATGCT
This sequence comes from uncultured Pseudomonadota bacterium, assembly GCA_964415095.1. Lineage (GTDB taxonomy): Bacteria > Babelota > Babeliae > Babelales > UBA12411 > CAYPYR01. The sequence continues at coordinate 9,555 of CAYPYR010000020.1, forward strand.
ACTGGTGTGCGATGCAGTGAATTAGTTGCCATTAAACTTGATGATATTAATAGTGCTGATCGCGCAATTCGTATTATGGGTAAGGGACGCACACAACGCTTTGTACTCTATGGCAGCAAAGCACAGGAAAGTCTTACCCGATATTTAGAACAAGAACGTCCGGCTCTTGCCGCAAAAGAACAGAATAAGTCATTATTTTTAAATGCCGTTGGAGGCGCGCTCACTTCGCGCTCGGTGCAGCGTGTCTGTGAAATGTTTCGTTCCTTTCTTGAAATTGAACGACCGCTTACTCCGCATAAAATCCGTCATTCATTTGCAACACATTTGCTCAATCAGGGGGTTGATGTTCGCGTCATTAAAGAATTACTCGGTCATAAAACACTCGCTACGACAGAAATATATACGCACGTAACATCGGCTGAGCTGTCATCAATGTGCGATCGACTGCACCCACTGAGTGCTCCAAAAAAGACGAAAGATCATGAAGAGCGCTGAAGGTATACTATGCTGTGCGACGCGACGCATGGTAGTTTTATGTAGTGGGATATTATTTGCTTTTTTAATCATTGCGTTGCGCTTATTTTATTTACAGATTTATGAATGGGACTATTTGCGTGAGCGTGGCATACAAAATGTGTTGCGTCATGAATTGGTATCACCATTGCGTGGTAATGTGGTCGATTATTCTGGCATATTGCTTGCAACTAATCGACCGATCTTTGATCTATATTGGGAAGGAAGTGGGGCGCTTAGACTTACTGATCGACATTGTTATTATATTGATTGGCTCAAACAATATTTTAAAGATCGTGTGACCGCGCAAGCACTCAGTGGCATTCCCGCAACCGAGCGCTATTCTCGCCGTCGTTGTCTGGTGCAGAATCTTGCATTTGATGATATTTGTATACTCAGTGAACAGTGTGCCGACTGCCCACATTTAATTATTGTTCAACGATATGAGCGTACGTATCCCTATGAACGTTCTGCATGTCACCTGCTTGGCTATTTAGGACGTACGAATGCGCAACTTATTGGACGTGCGGGCATTGAGAAATTGTTTGATGAAGCATTAACCGGCAATGCTGGCTATGTAAAACATATCACCAGTGCTACGGGAAAACAGATTATGCAAGTAGAGACCGTGCCCCCACAGAGTGGGCGTACGGTTCATACCACCCTTGATATTACGCTACAGCAGATTGCAGAATCGCTTTTTAGTGATGAGCAATCGGGAGCATTTGTGCTTATGGATCCCCATGATGGTGCAATTCGTGTACTTGCTTCATGTCCTCGTTTTGATCCTAACAGATTTCTTGAATCAATTTCAGAAGAAGAGTGGCAACATATTAATAGTGCCAATTCACCGTTTATAAATCGCGCGATTAACGCCTGTTATCCGCCAGCTTCAACATTCAAATTGGTAACGTTTGCGGCAGCATTTGAAGAACATATTATTGATCAGAATACGCAGTTTGAGTGCAACGGTTATACCTTATTTTCGGGAAGACGATACTATTGCCAGCGGCGATGGGGGCATGGATCAATTTCATGTAAAGATGCTTTTGCTTGCTCATGTAATATTCCCTGTTATCAGATTGCCCAGCAGCTTTCTATTGATCAAATCGCGGATTATGCTGCTCGATTTGGTTTAGGTCAAAAAACTAATTTCTCGCTTGCTGATAGTTGTGGTTTAGTGCCTACTGCTGCATGGAAGAAAAAAATGCGCGGTGAGGCTTGGTGGCCAGGAGAGACACTGTCTTCTTGTATTGGTCAGAGCTATTTATTAGTGACGCCACTGCAAGTAGCACGCATGATTGCAAGTATTGCAACCGGTTATATTGTAAAACCACGCATTTTATCAGATGATCCCGTTGTGACATTGCCCCTTGATATCAGTGAACGTACGCGTGATTTTTTAATTGAGGGTATGCAAGAAGTGGTAGAAACAGGGACCGGTAAGCGTCTGCATTTGTTAAAAGATTTCTTTATTCATGCAAAGACCGGTACTGCGCAAATAGAACGACTTAAGAAAAAAAATAGTTTGATAAAAAACCCAGAACATGCGTGGTTTAGCTGTTTTTTCTCTTACAAAGGTCAACCCGAACAGGTATTAGTAGTATTAGTTGAACGTGCTGGATCATCGCGTCCTGCATTGCGTATTGCACAAAAATTCTTAGAACAATATGCGCATACTTTACAGGTTCGACAAACAACTACTATACTGCATGAGAATACCCTACACAATAAGGCATAGAAGAAATTGAGGCAGGTTCTATATGAATCAAAAAGAAATCATGAACAATAAAGAGCATCGTATTTTTAACGGAAACATTTTATTATTTTATGCGTTTGATGTTGGTGATGAAATAGATCTTGATACCGTGCGAAAAAAAGAATTGCTTCCTATTCGTTCAACGGTTGTTTCGCCCTATTTTAAAGATTATCATATACCGCTTTCATTTCAAATGCCTCCCGATGCAGCAGGATTCATGCAAGAAACCGATTGCATTATGAGTAAGCTTCATCATTTTGGCGTACTTTCTTTTTGTTATCGCGTACCATTTACCGCGACATTTGATGAACTCAAGCCTCGATTGATTCATGTTCATGAGCAGTATGAAAAAAAAGCAGAACATGATGCTCAAGTGGTATTTAATGCTATTGCGCGCACGGTACGTAAGCCAAAATTTTACCAACTCAAGCATTCATATTATGTAGTGCACGTAAATCCATTTACTGGCATGAGTGCCAATGAATTTAAGCAAGAATATGCACAACAGATTGCGGCCATGTTACGTCTAGAAGTGCAAAATCTTGCTGACTATCAATGTGATGCCATTTTAGCATCGACCATCGGTTATTTCGGCGAAGATTTTATTGTAATTGATAGTGAAGCATCATTTGTTTTTGACGATGAGTATTTTGAAACGCTCGAATTTTTTGAGATGGCAAATATTCAAGTGCTCGAGCTGCAATATTTTGATCGCGTGCTCTATAACAAACTTAATTTTTTCTACAGCCAAGAAAAGATCTCCGTGCCGTGGAAAGCCTATGTGCCGTTGATTGAGAGTTGGGTTGAATCGCCCGTTACGCAACTTGCCAAATTACGGGTTGACGTCTCGGTCATCACTGAGCAGCTGGAAAATAATATTAAAATGGTTGGTGATGCCTATTTTTCACAATTATATATGATGCTCATCGACAAACTCACTCTGCGTGGTTGGATGGAGACGATTAATAAAAAGCTTGAGATTATGAAAGACATCTATTCTATCTACCAAAACCGCCTGCTTGCGATTCGTGAAGAGATGTTGACTCTGGTGATTATTGTACTGATAGCCGTGGAAGTGTTTGTTGCGTTTATGCGTTAGTATTCATCACGATAGAATATCCATAGTCCCGCAGCAATGCCAACTATTGCAAGGCCATAATACCAGGTGAGTGGCTCTTTAAAAAATAACCAGGCATAGAATGTGCCAAATATGGGTGAGAGAAAGCCAGCAAGAGATATAAGCGTAATACGGTATCGTTCAATCAATATACTATAGAGATTGTACACAATCACGTTTGATATAATAATCAAACTCGCGAGAGCCGCGTAAAATGGCCATAACACCTCTGAACGCACCGTGAGGGTATCCGTTGCGATACCGGTAATGCCACATAAGATGCCGCCACCAATCATGGCAACACCATTAATTACTAAGAAATGATAGCCACGCGCGAGAAGCTTTTTAATCACAAACCATGCATAGGTTGCGGCGATGATTGCAATCATTAATGCTATCTCAGGCAAATACCCAAAGTAACAAAGATCACCAAGTGGCGCAGAACTATCGCATGATGATTGTAGTACCAGTGGTATCAAACTTGCGGTTGCACAGAGCATGCCGGTAATGTTGCCGGCAGTTAGTCTTTTTTGATGCATCATATATTCAAACAATGCCGCAAGAAATGGCGTCGTGCAATACAAAATATTAGTTTTTAATGAAGAAAGATATTGCAGAGACCAAAATTCAAGTACAAATGCCAAGTACATATGAAACAGGATTGCCTGTCCAAAGAGTAACCAATCCGAACGGGGGATGATAATACGAGTTTTATTACGCAGGATGTAATAGATTAACAAACCGCTACCGGCTATAAGCATCCGTACCGTTAGTACTAACGTTGGTGACGCAAAGTAGAGCGTATATTGTGCAAGCGGAAATGTGATTGCGATCAATGCGTATAAAATAATAATTGCGATCATGAAGCCTCTAAATCAATTAATCAATTATTGAGTAATAGTATAAGTATAGCTCAGATTCAGCTTTTCTACCAATATAATAGCTATTGATCAAACCGTACTATAATAACACTTAAATTGTCGCCACTTCCGAAATCGTATGCTAATAAGCATAATTTTTGAGCAATTTGATTAAGATCATTGGTTAGTTGTAATGTATATAGCACAAATTCTATCGCTTGATTACTACTCACTACATCCCAAATGCCATCAGAAGCAAGAATCATAAATTGATCTTCAGGGCAAATGTCCCATGAAAAAATATCTGGCGTTGCGATCAATCCGGACTGCCAATTTTTTTTAATATCATGGTCTCCAATTGACCGCGAAACTGCAAGGCCGCCTGGTATACGCCAGACTGCATGAGTGTAATCGAGTGAGCCATCCGGGTAAATTACTATGGTTTCCGGATCTGCTACGATACTACCGTGACATTTGCGAATACGCTCACGCTCGGTTGGATTATTGGGCTTGTGATCTATAGTTAACTCTTGAGCTATGCCATTTTTACAAAGTACTGCTCGTGAATCGCCCGTATGTGCTACATACATTTTATTATCACAACATAGTGCCATTAATGCGCATGCTCCTTGATCATAGCACACGTTGCCATCCATAACATTAAAAGCAATGTTAATCGCTTCTGACACATGCTCCGTTTTTTTAATAGAACTCAATAGAGGATATTCTATAAATTCGTTTATCGTGAGATATAACTTTCGTTGTAATAATTCTGCAACTGAATTGCCGCGATGGCCATCAAAAATGCCAAAAAAGTATTGATGATCGGTAATATCATCACGTACATCAATACGATCTTCCATGTATTCGGATCTTCCCTGCATTTGGGCATATCCCCAAGAAATACTCAAGAGTGTATTATGTATGGTAAGCGCACTCATTACTATAAATGCAAAAGATAGCTTTTTACTACGAACATTCAACATCTCTTTCTCCTTCGATAAGATTTTTATCGAGTATAATAACTATCGCACTGACATTATCAGTGCTGCCTTTTGCTAATGCGATATCACAAAGTGCGCGTGCGGCTTCACCACTATTTTTAGTATTGAGTAACACATCTAGGACAATATCGACTGCTTCTTGATTACTTAAAACATCCCAGACACCATCGCTTGCTAAAATAACAAATT
>CAYPYR010000020.1:15096-16792 GCA_964415095.1 uncultured Pseudomonadota bacterium
TTCTCGTGAGGGTAATAACTATGTAACCTATACCTGTTAATTGTCGAACATTGTGGCATACTTTGTTTAATTTTTCAATTAATGATAGAAGATTAAAAATAAAAAAGAGGCCACGAAGTCGGTAAACTTCGTGGCCTCTTTTTATTTTTCTAAACGTATATTTTATAAGTAGCGATTAATTATAGTTTTAAAACTCTCAAAGTTTTTAAAACCAGTAAGACGTTCAACTTGTTTACCATTTTTATCAAACACTAAAAAGACGGGAATACTTTTTATTTGATAACGATCTGCAACTTTGCCAAGTTTGTCCACATTGATTTTGACAAAACGCGCGCGTCCAGCAAACTCTTGTGCAAGTTGATCAATCACCGGATGCATTTGTTTACAAGGACCGCACCACGTTGCATAAAAATCAACCACAGTGATTTTGTCATTTTTTGCTAACAATTCACGTAATGTTTGATCGTTTGTTAGTTCGATCAATTCTGGTTGGGTGAGTGTAGCAGAAGTTTTTACCGGTGGTTTTACATTGGGCGTTGGTTTAACTGGCGTAGGCGCTTTAATTACTTCAGGCGTAGTACTTGGTGATTTTGTAGTAACTGCCTTGTCATAACCATTCAGTTCTAAGAATTCTATTGCTTGCAATGCAGCTTTGCATCCTTCACCCGCAGCAGTTATTGCTTGCTTGTAAATCGGATCTGAAATGTCACCAATAGCGTAGATACCCGGCACCGATGTTTCTTGATCATGGGTACGCGTTACATAGCCTTTTTGATCAAGCGTGATTTGATTTTTAAATATGGTTGAATTTGGTGTTGAACCAATCGCTAAAAACAATCCATCAAGCGTAATGGTATTCAAAGCGCGTGTTTTGTTATCAGTAAGTTTGATACTCGTGATACTTTTGCCATCACCAACTACTTCAGTAACGCTACTATTATAACGTACTTCAACGTTTGGTTTTGCAAGCACTTCATCTTTACGCTTATCTATAGCACGTAATTGTGGCGCACGTACAAAGAGGTATACTTTTTTTGCTATACGAGAAAGATAATTTGCTTCAGTGATTGCAGCATCGCCGCCGCCAACAATAGCAACTACTTTATCTTTATACAATCCACCATCACATACCGCACAGTTACTTACCCCATGACCCCAGTATTTTTGTTCGCCAGGAACCCCTAAATAATTTGAGGAAGTACCCATGGCAATAATAACGGAGAGTGCTTTGATCGTGCGCAGCTTTTCTGGATTTTCATTGTCTTGGCAGGTAATTTTATAGGGTAATGCTGAAAAATCAACACTAATAACTTTTTCATTGCGTATCGTAACGCCAGCTTTAATCGCTTGTTGTTTAATCTTTTCAGCAAGATCGAGTCCAGAGATTTCAATTTCTCCCGGCCAGTTACGCACGGAATCTGATTGGGTAATCAGACCGCCAGATTGTGGACCTTCAATAACAAGAGCAGGGTAATTTGCCATAGCAGCATAGATTGCACTGGTCAGGCCGCCAATACCCCCACCAAGAACTACGACTGGAAAGGTCTCATTATCTTGTGGGATACCACGTAAATTAATTGATTTCGTTTGAGCAGCTGGTACCGTATTTTTACCGACGTTCACTGATGAACAACCACTAGTAGCAGTAAGTCCGGCAATAATACCAGCAATGAGATAAGATCTATATTGAGTCATT
>CAYPYR010000021.1:0-1398 GCA_964415095.1 uncultured Pseudomonadota bacterium
AAAATCATATTTTGGAAAAGCAGAAGAAACGTTTAAATCATGGTATCAATGGGCTACGGGGGCTGGACAATAAGAGCTTTCCAGTGTTTATTGACAATTAGAAAATGTTTAATTTATTATTAAGTTAGTAGATATTACGCAGAATAGCTATAAGAAAATCGTTTTTAATTGAAGTGTTTCAACATAAAAGGAGAACAAAATGAAACATAGCACAATAAGCCGTTACCTCATGGTAATATTAATGGGTATGTTGGGATTAGTAACTCAATCACTCAATGCAGTGCGTTATGCATTACCTAAACAACCTGCACCAACTGCACCAACAAAAACTATTCCTACAGCACATGGTTTATCACCTGATGCTTGGAATGCATTAAAAGCAGAAATCGCAGCTAAAGCTGAAGCTATCAGTGCGGCTCGTGCAGCACGTGCCGCAACCGGCAAAGATCTTCCTGCTGCTGATCAACTTGCCCGCGCTGCAGAAGCAAAGGCAGATGCATTAGAAGAAGCAGCTAAAGCATTAACTGGTGCGGACCATGAACTTGCTCTTGAAGTTGTTGAAAATAAGTTAGAAGATAAAATTCTTCCGTTCTTAGAAGATCAACGTAAACAATACATGGCAAGCTTAAGCAAAGTAGATATACTTTCTCCTACCGCTAAGACCACGCAACAATATATTGATCAAATCAGAACTGCAGTGGGAACTAAAGTGTTCTGGGGTACTCCAAAAACAGTCGAAGCCGCAATGGCATATTGGGGTATAACTCAAGAAGATATTCCTGCAGGACTTACATTAGCTGAAGTCGGTGAATATATTATGAGCAATGGTAAATCTATTATTCATGGTGATGAATCATCATTCTCAGATATCGAACCATTGTATAGACCTGAAGCTCCATCTGTACCAACAGAAGTTGTTGTCGAACAGCTTGAAAGTTCATTCGAAGAAGCAGAACGAAATATGCCTGAGTATCAGTAATTCTTAATATTACTAGATTACTAAATAATATTTAAAGCTTGAGGCAAGTGTTAGTTCACTTGCCTCGTCTGCTATAGAATATTTTGATTTTGACTTCAAAATGTTTTGCGCATCTTAAAGAGCGGCATGAATAAATGTTAGGAAAAAGAAATGAGCACGCATATAATAAAAAAATTTTTAATCTCATTATTTTTACCTATCATCATGGTTATCAATGTACCAATTACTACGCTTAACGCGGTGCGCTACACTCTACCCGCAAAACCACCAACAACAGCACCAACATCTACTCGCGTAATAGAACAAGTGCCAAGCATACCGTACGTAACGCAAACACCAACTATATCACCTACTAAAATACTCGATCCAATTCCAGAAGAAATCCTGCAAGTCATCTCACCAACGTTACCTCAAGCTCC
>CAYPYR010000021.1:1498-5061 GCA_964415095.1 uncultured Pseudomonadota bacterium
ACATGCCGAGCATACTGCACCACTTGATCAAAAAACACTACTTGCTCTACCACAGTCACTCGAAGATCTTAATGGAGCAGATATGGCACAAGCGATGATTTATGTACCACAAAATACGCTGCCATATATTAAAATATTGCGCCAATGTTTAAGTACCATCAATGATTTTATGGATACGATTAATCAAGATAGAGCGCACGAACAAGAAGCAGTGGCACAAGCAATGACACCGATTGCTGAAAAAGTTATTGATACATCGACACTTAAACAAACACTCGTTACGGCAGAAAAAATTATCGACACGTTACGTACCACGCCAGCATTAGTGCCAACGTTGGTTGCAACACAAGCTATTATTAATGGTGCACGAAGTGCCGTTGATCTCATGGAAAAAGAAATGGTACAAAAACAACCAACAGAATCGTTATTTGAAAAGATAGAATCAAACTTACAAGAAGAGACAAATAAAAACTTTGCACAAACAAGTGTTACATCACGATTATTTATTAATGATATTCTCGATAAAGCATTCAGTAATATTGCAAAATCTCAGCAAGCAACAACTGAAAAAACAATCTCTCAAAAAGCTGCTGATCTTGCCAATGTACAAAAACGCGATCAAACATTAACGAACTCGCTTTCTCAAATGAATGAATTATTGATGCAGATTAACAACCAGCTGGTTACTAAAAAGAGTTTTGTTGCAACAATTTTTGGTAGTTTTAGCACGAGTAGAATGCCACCAATTAATCTTTCATCATTAATCACACAACTCAATGCATTAGCAACGCCATTTCGCTCGCTTAATAATACCGAACGCATACGCCTAGCAAATAACGCTACATTTATGGCAGAATTGCTGGCATTACAGATAACAGCAGAAGAAACTATGAATGTTCTGGTCCCCGAGGTGCTCTACCAACCGAGTAAAGCCGCTGCATTAGATCAATATATAGATAACCTCACCAAACCTGAAAAATCACTATTTCTGGGTATAATGGCCCTTTTAGACCTTGCTGACCAATTAATAGCAATAAAAAGCCAATAATACCGGTAATATAGGGAAAATATTCATATTATTGACAATCTGAATATAAAAACACTATCATAAAAGTAGGTAATAGATACATAGGGCATAGGGCTCTGTAATAGATATGAGTCTTCATTAAAGGAGAAGATTATGAAACGTAATATGTTAAAGATAATGATATTAGGTGCGCTTGCTCTTGTAGCGCAAAATGTAGAAGCTGTTCGTTATGCATTGCCAAAGCAACCAACTGCTCCAACAAAAGGTGCAGGTAAATTGGATGTGCCAATGACCGCAATAGAAGATAAAATTGTTGCTCAAGCAGTGGTAGATGCGCTTAACGGTGCGGTAAGCGCTGAAGATGCCCAAGCGGTTATTAATATAGCTGATAAACATGGCGTCAACCTTGAAGATGTGATCAATGATCCAGAAGTAACTGCAGAACTCGGTAAAGCTGGTAGAGTAACTGATGAAGACGAAACTAATGCAGTAATGTTAGCTTTCCAAGCAGCACACCAAAAAGCTCTAGCAAACATTCCAGCTTTTCTTGATGAAAACAGAAAAGAATTTAATGCCGGTGCTTCATGGGGTGAAGTTGGACTTGGTTACGGTTTTAACACATACTTGAGCAAGATTATTCAACGTAAGAACAATTCCAATATTGCGGATAATAATGAAGCATGGTTAAAAGCTTTAGAATATTATAAAATTACTCAAGCAGATATTAATAAGCTTGGTGTATCACTCACTGATTTAACCAGATACATTATTGCTAACCAAGAATAATAATCTCACATAATTCTTAAGAATGGCTGGGGCGAATCTCGCCCCGCTTTCTTTTTATATCTAACTAAAATTTAGTTGAATGTGTCCCTAATATTTTATACACTAGCTCAAGCGTTTAATTACTACGGTATAAACATCTTATGGTATAGGGAAAAGCATGAACTATAGAATAATAGGGCATAATGTTACATTAGTCTTAATGAGCACTTTCTGTTTTACTACACAAACCGTTAACATCTTAAGCAACCCATCACCTTCGCAATCAACTGCTCAAAGCACTCAACAAAGCAACCTTTCTGAAATCATACAAAATCGCATCAAATATTTTCTTGAAAAGAAATTCGATGAATCAAATCAGCATGCTATTCTTGCTCCCTGGACGTTTCAAAATTTTATAACCTATCTCGATGCGACACAATATAACAACCTGCCATGGAAATTTGGTTTTAATATTAAATACACTGAAGAAGAAAAAAAGATTGCCTGGATCAAAGCACTTGGTTGCAAATATTTGCGCATTACCCCACAAGAAATTGTATCCGCGGGATTTACGCTCGAAGAACTCATTACATATCTTGAAACCTACAAGAAAAATTTGGATTCTATACCAGCATTTTTACATAATAGATTAAGCAATTATAACTCAGCGCGGTACTGGGGAAAATTGAATTTTGATAGTTATGTTCAAAGAATGCATGATTTTCGTTTTAGATATCAATCAACAAGCCACAATGAAAATCTAAAATTATGGCAATTTGCTTTTCAGGAATATGGTATTAGCTTAGCTGATCTCAATGCACAAGGACTTACTGTTTCTGATTTAGCTGAATATATTAAAACAGAATATCAAAAAATTTAATTATCCGACAAAAATCTGTTTATTGAACTAGGGGCGAGTGTTCGCCCCTAGTTTCTTTAGAAACCCACTAAATCCCTAATTTTTATCCCCCGTTAAAACGCTTAATTAACCAGATAAATTACAGTTAAAAGTATTAATATTGACAAATTGAATATGAAATAGTTAGAATTTAACTAGAATGATAGTATAGAAAAGGGAGCACAATGAAACAGATTATTAGTATTGCATACAAAATTTTGAGCGTATGTTTGTTAATGGGTATTTCGATAAACCTTAACTCAGTGCGGTATACATTACCAAAACCACCAACCATCCCACAACCTATTTCACCCGTAAGAACACCCATAGAACAACCGGTTGAGCAAGAGGTAATGGTTGAACCAGAAATTATTGAAGAAATTCCAGCACCAGCATCGGAACCAGAACTTCCCGCAGCAAAAGATGCAATTATTCAGGCATTTCTTGAACAAAAACAGGAACTCTCCAATAGTCGCGGGTTATTGTTTCAATGGGATTTTCAAACATTTGTTAATAAATTATATGATACATACTATACCAGTTTGCCATTGGGCCTGGGAAAACGTGAATACTCTCAAGCCGAAAAAGAAACCGCATGGCTGCGCGCACTTCATTCAAAGAATTTTGCAATCGAGCCAGAAGAAATGGAAGCTGCCGGATTTACCCTCGATGAGTTAATACAATATGTTACCAATCATTACCAAAAAAAATAAAGAGCATGGTGCTCATTGATTTCGTCTAAACAAGGAGAACGTCGATGAAACGAATATTAGTTATAGTAAGTTTTTTTGCGCTAGCACAAGTTAATGCTTTTACCGAACAAGCAGGACAAGGTGTGCGATATACGTTGCCAGAACAACCTGGACAAGGTGT
>CAYPYR010000021.1:5161-15526 GCA_964415095.1 uncultured Pseudomonadota bacterium
CTGGACAAGGTGTGCGCTATGCGTTACCAGAACAACCAGGCGCAGAAGTTGTTGCTCAACCGGTAAGATCGAGCGTACGTTATACATTACCAAAACATCATGTACGACAACCAGCAAACATTGAACAAATTCCTGCAGAAGCAATACAATAAGTTATGGGGCGATTACTCGCCCCTCTTTTTTTATCTTATAGAACGTTTTGAACCTGTTCTCGAATCTTCTCAAGCTCAACCTTGATATCAACCGCGATCGAACTAATTTCAAAGTTTGAACATTTAGCAGAAATAGTATTAATTTCACGTAAAAACTCTTGAATCAAAAAATCAAGACGTTTTCCTTTTTCAAGCACATTATCACGCAGCAAATCTTTTACGTGCGCAAGATGACTTCTAAACCGCGTAATTTCTTCCGTAACATCCATCTTATTAAGCATGATGGAAAGTTCCGTTAAACGCGCGCGCGAAACTTCATCCCCATCAGTGATCAACGCTTGCACTTCTTTGACCAGTTTCGCCTGCTCCTTCATAAGTTCAGCATGCACTTTACTAATCTTTTCAATACCTTTGCCACACAATGCAAGTCGCGCTACGATATCGCGTTCAAGCGCACTACCTTCATTAGTTCGCACCTGCATAAGTTTATCCGCAGCAGCACGTGCAGCAGCTAGTATTTTTTTCTGAATAACTGGGGTAATAATCTCTTTAGATTCAATAAAAATATTGGGCAGATGAATCAAATCATTAATGGTAAGTGTGCCAGGCAACTTATTCTCTTTAGCAATTTTTTGCAATGCACTAATATAGGCATGCGCCGCCTCAGTTGATGGCATAATAGTAGAAAGTGGTTCTTGACCAACGCCAAGATGCACTACTAAAAATACTCGTCCACGAATTAATTGTTCTTTGATCACACCCAAAAGATCTGTTTCAAGAATAGAAAGGCTTGATGGCAAGCGTGCACTAAATTCAAAAAATCGTGAATTTAATGACTTGAGTTCGATGACAAGCGGTGTGGGCGCTCCACCCTTTTTAAACGTGACTTCTATCGTTGTCGTCGCAAATCCGGTCATACTTACGAGCACCATACACCTCTTATTATTTTAAATTAGCATAGACATTTTGGACATCATCAAGCTCTTCTAATGCGTCAAGCAATTTATAAGCTCGTTCTTCTACCGTACTTGCTGAAAGTGAAATCGGCTCTTTAGCAACCCATTCTAATTCCGCAGAATCAATTTTTAGCTTTGATTTTTCTACGCCTTCTTTCACCGATTGCAATGCGGAAGGAGCGCAATAGATAGCAAACATACCATCATCCGCTACGATATCGTCAATATTATAATCAATCAGTAGCTCCATGAGTGTATCTTCAGTATGTCCCGTGCCGTGAACCCAGATTACTCCTTTATGTTCAAACATCCAACCAACGGCATTAGTTTCCGCAAGTTTCCCACCATATTTAGTAAATAGATGTCGTAGATCGGATACGGTGCGATTTCTATTATCGGTTAATGCCTCAACTATGATTGCCATACCTTCAGGGCCATAGCCTTCATATTTTACCGCTTCATAATTCTCGCCAGCAATTTCTCCCGTACCACGCTTGATTGCACGTTCAATAGGATCGCGCGGCAAATTAACCGAGCGCGCTTTATCAAGCAGCAATCGTAGGCGCGGGTTGCCATCAGGATCGCCACCACCTTCGCGAGAAGCTACGGTAATTTCACGAATCATACGAGTAAAGACTTTACCTTTTGCGGCATCAGTTTTTTCTTTTTTGCGTTTAATCGTCGCCCAATGCGAATGTCCAGACATGGCTAACTCCAAAAAAAGCATTCTTAAATGTTCATAGTTACTGCAATAAGTTTCAATGCTTTTATCGTAGCCATTTTACGGTATTTTGTCGATGCTTAGCGCAGCTCAATCGTTATTGCGCCATCTTTATCTTGATCGATATATACCGTATGACTACCGCTGGTAAGAGCAAATGCTTTTTTAGGCATATCAAGCGTACGAATTTCAAAGGTATTTGGACGCGCATGATTTAATACTTCTTGAATGCGCACCTGAGAGCCAGGACGCTTGAGTCCACCAGTGGCTACTTTGGGAAACCAATAGAGTTCCGGCACATCCACTTTAGTCGTACGTTTTGGTTGGATAGGATAACCATAGACACCACGCAATGGCTTAGGCGGTGTTACATGTGCTTCAGCTGAACGATAAAAAAGATTTGCCGCAAACGGCTTATCGGTCCTGTTCACTACCTTGACAATGGTATGATTTAATGCGGTTGCACTTATTATTTGCGGTAAACAGACGAGTACAACTAATACCATATAGTTTGACTTCATGGGCTCTCCTTTTATTAAATCCTAAAAAAGCTGAACTTGTTCATCGGTCGCGACACCAAGCAAACGCCTACGCAAATAGGGTAATTTTTTTGGCGCAATCATACGCCCGCGCGGCACTTTTTGCAGGAAGCCGATACGCAATAAAAACGGCTCGCAATATTGTTCGAGCGTGTCTTTATCTTCTCCCGTCACGGCAGCAAGCGTCTCAAGTCCCACGGGACCGCCATCAAAATTAGTAATGAGCATGGTCAATACATCACGATCAAGTTTCGTGAGACCATCTTCATCAATACCTAAAAATGATAATGCTCGATCAACCACATCTTTTTCAATAGTTGTATACCCATTCACTTGTGCAAAATCGCGCACGCGTCTAAACAAGCGCTTTACCACACGCGGCGTTCCCCGTGCTCGTGCACCAATACTTAATGCGGCATCATCGGTGATCGCAAGTTGAACATAAGTAGCATTTTGTTTCACAATCGCAGCAAGATCCGCTGCATCATAATAATCAAGACGTTCAATAATACCGAATCGTGTTTGCAATGGTCCGGAAAGCAATGATGTTTTGGTAGTCGCACCAATGAGCGTAAATGGTTGCAGTGGCAATCGAATCGATTTTGCGCCAGCACCCTGTCCAATGATCATATCAATGCAATATTGTTCCATCGCACTATACAACGTCTCTTCTACCGTTTTTGTCATACGATGAATTTCATCAATAAAAAGAATTTCGCCCGCTTCCATACTTGAGAGCATGGCAACAAGATCCCCACTTCGTTCAAGTACGGGACCACTGGTAATTTTGAGTGCTACACCGCGCTCGGCGGCAATGACTTGCGCAAGGGTTGTTTTACCCAAACCTGGCGGCCCAAACAGCAGCACATGATCAAGTGGTTCTTGACGCATTTTACTTGCCGCAACAAACATGGCAAGTTTTTCTTTAATAACCGATTGACCCAGATAGTCATTAAATGTTTGTGGCGTAAAAGTCACCGCACGCTCTTGAAGCGTCTCTTCTATCGAAAAAAATGCAAGAGATTCTTCGAGGATTACTTCATTCTTTTTAGGGCTATTCATTGATGGTTTCCTTCGTATATACTCATTGACATTACGTGCATTTTCTCTAGTATATACAACGATATGTCCATTTGATATAAAGTTATTTTTCATGGGTTGCTAGCTCAATGGTAGAGCAACAGACTCTTAATCTGCAGGTTCGGGGATCGAGTCCCCGGCGACCCACCAATAAATAACTCATCCAATATGCAAGGGTGGCGGAACTGGTAGACGCACTGGCCTTAGGAGCCAGCCCTCGAAAGAGGATGGGGGTTCGATTCCCCCCTCTTGCACCAAAAAAAATATTTCCTAGAAAAAGCTTCATAAACAAAGTACGCTTGATCACATATTATATCTACCTATGCCAAGAGAGGAGTAGTATATGAATCTGCAAGCACATGAAGCTCAAACAAGCGCATTTACACACCCTACCGATGCTATAACATTAACGTTAAAACCGGTTTCTTCCCATATTATTTGTGGCGTCGTTACCGTGGAAGGTAACTTTGCGCGAAAAATTTTAGCGCAAACCATCAAAGTATATAAAGAACACATACAGCCTATCGGTCTTGATGTAGTGCCTGAAGCATATATTGAACACAATTTTAAAAAAGAGATTACTAATGATCTCAAGGGATTTGTATTTGAATACTTAGTGCTTGATTTTTTGACTAACGTAATCATTGAGCATGATCTACCATTTGCCGGATACCCACGATTGATCAAAGTGGTTATTGATGATGATTATCGTATGCAATATTTCTTTGATTTATCAATTGCATCAAAAATAGAAATGCGTGAATGGAAACATTTCTTATTTCGTGCGCCAAAACGAAAAAACTATAAAGATCTTGATAAGCAGGTAGAGACATTTCTCAAACGTGCGCAAGAAAAAACGCGCAAACAAGCTACTGACACGGTACAAGAAAATGATTGGGTGCTTTTTGATGCGCACATTCTGGATCAGGGGAAAAAGCCGTTGTTTGACCATTGCGGCCACCAATTATGGGTTCGCATTAAAACTGATATTATTACTCATCCTCTCTATCCGCTTTTTTTAAACAAAAAAATTGGTGATTCTTTTGAAACAAATAATCTGTTTCTGCATGAGTTTGCCGATCCATCTATTGGTGATCATCATCATTTCTTGATCACCATCAAAGCGATCACTAAAGGGGATTTCTTTGTACTTGATCTTTTTAAAACAGCATTCAAACTAACCAATAAAACCGAAGTACATGAAAAATTGATAGAAGTTTTTTCGTATCGCAATGAACTTTCTCAGCGTCGCACCATTATTGAAGAAATGTTTCATCTGCTCTTTTCAAAGCATCGCTTTGAAGTACCAAAGCATTTGATATTGCGTAAACAAGAAGAGTTATTATTTTCCATTAAGCGCAGGCCAGATTATAATGCCTATCGTTCATCAAAACATTTTATGCAAAATGTCGGTCTTCTTGCCGAAAAATTGCTCAAGGAAGAAATACTGGTTGATCAAATTGCCAATCTTGAAAAAATAGCGATTGATACGCGTGACTTGCAGCAGTATTTAAATTTATTAAGTGATAGTCGCTTAAAAGAATTTATTTATTTCCGATCATTTCTTGATAGCGATGCACCGACTGTCCCAATACACCATTGTTTACTCAAACAAATATGTCGCCGGGAGAAAACGCTTAATTATATTTTGCATCAACTTACCCGATAAGCAGGCGATAAGAATCGGTAAATATTAATGGCGTAATACATAAATTATTTGCACGGAAAATGAATCTTGAGTATCTTTCATAACACATCATTCTTGAAAGGATACGAAAATGATTCACAAAGTTATTATTTTAGGCTCAGGTCCAGCAGGGCTTACTGCAGGAATTTATGCGGGACGTGCAAAACTTGCTCCATTAATTATTGAAGGCAGCCAACCAGGTGGTCAACTAATGACCACAACCTGGGTAGAAAATTGGCCGGGTGAGATTCATGCCATGGGGCCGGATATTATGATGAAATTGCGCGATCATGCCGCGGCGTATGGTGCACAATTTATGCAGGATACCGTAGTTCGCGTTGATCTCAGTCAAAAACCATATCGACTCTATACCGAAAACGGTACTGAACTTGCAACAGAGAGCATTATCATTTCTACCGGCTCTTCCCATCGCAAACTCGGCGCTATTGGCGAGCAGGAATATTGGGGACGCGGCGTGACCACCTGCGCAACCTGCGATGGCCCATTTTATCAAGATCGCGAGGTACTCATCGCTGGTGGTGGCAATACTGCGATGACTGAAGCCTCTTTCCTCAAAGGGTTTGCCCGTAAAGTAACCGTGGTGCAAATTTTAGATGCCATTACTGCTAATGATCCGATCAAAGACACCGTCATTGGTGACCCTAAGGTAGAAATCATCGTCAGCAACCGTGTAGTTGAAATACGGGGTGACGGTAACCATGTCACTGAAGTGGTTATTGAAAATCAGAACACCAAAGAGCGCACCACTATCTCAACCGCTGCCGTTTTCGTTGCGGTTGGCTTCTCGCCTAATACCGGTCTTTTTGAAGATCAACTGGAACGCGATAAGTACGGCTATCTGATCTTACATGATAAGACAAAGACCAGTAAAGATGGGGTTTTTGCCTGTGGGGACGTTGCCGATTATCAATACCGCCAGGCCATTACTTCTGCTGGGTATGGCTGTATGGCAGCACTTGATTGCGAATCATACTTACGCTCCTTAAAACTTAACTAGTCGCAAGCAACGGGGAAACGGGGTAAAAATCCTGGTTTTCCCCTTGCGCTGAATGCGTAATTACGCTACAATTATCGATATAATTTGAACTTCTAGAACCATTAGAGCATTTGCATAAGGATTACAACAATGTCAGTTACTTATCGCCCAAGTAAAATTAAGCGTAAACGTAAGCACGGCTTTCGTAAGCGCATGTCAACCAAAGATGGTCGCAAGATTATTAATCGTCGTCGCGCTAAAGGACGTAAACGATTGTCAACATAAATGGTGACATTTCGCAGTCTTTTCTCATTTTCAAGATCCGAGGTTTCTGAGGCTTTTGCGCAAGCACGCCTTTATAAAAAAATCTATGGACTTACCTTGCTGGCGCTTCCTGCGACAACACCTCATGGAAAACTCCTTATCGTTACACCCCGTGCAATGGGTAAGGCACATGAGCGAAATTTGCTGAGGCGCCGTCTTAAGGCAATCTATTTTGAACATGCATTATATGATGTACCAATGGTAGTTATTGTTATTGCGTACAAAGCAGCTAACAAGATCACGTTCGAACAATTAACAAAATTTTTGACTACGAGCATTCGCTCACTACCGGTCAGCTCAACTCCTACATCCTAATGAATACCTCGCCTCGCAAACTACTTATTAATATAATCTTTTATATCTGTGGTGCACTACGACCATTATTAGGCCCAAGCGGTGTATGTATTTATACGATTAATTGCCCACTGTACGCACGCGAGCAATTACTGCAACGATCTTTGCCCATCGCCGTTTTTTTTATTACCGTACGCGTACTTTCTTGTAATCCACTCACCGTATTTTTTCGCTATCTTAGATCTAAGATTATTACGCGGTACTAGCCTGCGAACTCACTTAATTATTGCAAGTAGAAAAAACTAGATAGTACACTTATTAGGTAAGGGATACTATAATTCTATATATTTTTAAGGGGGAATACGTATGAAAACACTATCACGTTTTGCATTCATTGCTGCACTGAGCATAAGTTTAATGTCATCACAAACACTCAATGCCATACCTGCTGCTACGTTCACTAGCGTTCTTGAAGGTGCCGTGCGTACCTTATCGCGAAATATTGCCACTGCAATAGACCGTACTATAACGGCGATTGCAGATGCTACTGGTCAAGCATATGATTCAGTTAAAGGCGCCGTAAGTAAAGTATTCAGTGGTGCTACAATGGAAACAATAGTTGCTGATTCAACTGGTTCTATGGAAAAACTTGAAGAAGCGGTCGGACAACCATTCTCGCAAAAACTCAAAGATTCGATATCTAATATCTGGAAAAATATACGTAACTTCAAAATTGTGCCAACAGTAGGCTAGAAGCTAGCGTTAAAATTAAAGTAGCTGCTTTTGCAGAGCAGCTACTTTAATTTAGATCATTATTTATTAATCATCCCTACGCGAAACCTCATCATACCATCCGTCGTAAAATAACGTTTGGCAATCTCGTTCATTTCTGTGCAGGTCATAGATTGCGCACGCGCATAACATTGATCATAAAAATCAAACGGCAACTCATACGACACTAAATCAACATAACGTTTGGTAAGACCTGCCATGTTACCACTATCAATAATAATCTGTTTTAAGAATAACTGACGTGCAGCAGAAAGCTCATTTTCAGTCACACCATTCTTTGCTACTTCTTGTATTAATGCCCGTATTCTCTTTTCTACTTCTTCAAGTTTATCCGGTGCAAGTAATGTCCAAATTACGTTAATACCATGTTCCGGAGTTGCTGGCATACTCCACGCGCCAGATGCTACATAGAATAATCCACTTTGCTCCCGCAACTGATACAGTCGTGAACCAAGGCCTTGGAAGCTAATCGAATTCAGTAAGAAAAGTGGCACCATATCAGGATGATAAATCGTAAGCGCTGATGGCTTTGCTATCCCCCAAAATACTTGATCGCGCACCATGGTGCGATCAATAGTTTTTTCTTTAATTGCCACTGGTTCTTGGCGTAATACACGCGGGTTGTATACTGCACCCGACCAAGATCCAAAAACTTTAGCAACAATTTCTTTCATCTGATTTGTATCAAAACCACCGGCAAGTGCCAGAATCATGCGTTGCGGTGTTATAAAATCATGATAAAGTTTTTCGATATCTGACTGCGTAAATTTCAAGACAGCATCTTGTGCTTCTTGATACGTCCAGCAATAGGGATGCTCGGGATAAAGTTCACTGTAGATCATACGCATGGCGCTTTCGCGCTGCAATGCAGCAAGACGAGTATATTTATCATGCGCAATGGTCTTTAATTTCTCAAGCGTTGCAGCATCCCAACGCGGATTAAGTAATAAGTGCGCAAGCTTTTCCAAAAGCTGCGGAGCATGGACCACGAGACCTTCAAGTAAGATACCATTTTCATCAACCGAGAGCTGTGCGCCATGAGTTTCAAAAAAATCGATTAATTCATGCTTGGTATGCCCATCACTGCCCTCAGTAAGCATCTGCATTAATAATTCTACCAACAAACCTTGTTGTGATTTGCGCAACTGATATGCATCACGAAATGAAAGCCGCAGCGAGAAGAATGGACGATCTGCACCACCGTGCATAATTACCGCAAGGCCATTATCGAGCGCATATTGCGTATCCGGCAACGGTATGGTTGCATGCGCTTGAGTGGGATTAGGAAGTGTATGCACAAATGCCGGCTCTTCAACAGGCGATGTTCGTTGATGTTTGGCAAGAATTGTAGCGTCAAGTAGTGCTGCAATCTCATTATTTTTTTGCAACTTTTCGCGTTGATCAGCTGATGCCGGTAAAATATCAATTTCATGCATTAAGGTTGGATCCAGATATTTTTTGATAACGGCATTGACCTTTTCTTGCGTAAGCGCGGCAAATTCATGAATACGATTAAAGTAGGCATACTCATCTCCCGTTGCCATATACGCCTGTATCCAATTATTGGTGAGTGTGTCAAATTGCTCCTGTTCAGCAAGAAATTCACGACATTTGATATTGCATACCGTAGCAAGCTCTTTTTTAGTCACGCCAACTTGAGCAAGTTTTTGTAACTCATCAATAATAATCGAGCGCACTTCATCAATCTTGCCGGAATGCGGTTCAACCAAGATTACAAATACTCCTTCATGCTTGAGCAGAAGCGCCCCACTCATCACTTGTGATGCACATTGTTTTTCATCCACGAGACTTTTGCTTAACCGGCTTGTTTTATTAGTCGCAACGAGTAACTCAAGCGCTTCAAATGCAATATGATCTGCATCATTCATGCCGGGAATATGAAAAAAGAAACCGACATATGGCTTTTCGATATCACGATAAAAATTGATTTTTTGTGTGGAAATATCATAAATAGCTGGTGGAAATTGCGGTGTTTCAACCGTTTCACGCGACTCTATTGCGCCAAAATGGGTTGCAGCTGCATCGAATATCTGAGTAGGATCAATATCGCCAACGACAAAGAGTGTTGCGCGCGATGGTACATAATATTTTTTATAAAAATCGTGCAGTCGAGATGCGTTCATAGCAACTAAATCTTCTTTGTACCCAATGATCGGTACATAATAAGGATGATTCGCGGGGAACAGTGCCATGAGCGAGCGTTCTAGCATAAATCTCCAGTAATCATCATTGGTCATCGCAAGCTCGGCAAGAACCGCTTTCATCTCTGAAGCAAGATGCTCCTCATCAAATCGTGCATTAGTCATGCAGTCTGCAAGCAGCATGATAAATGGCTGCCAGTTTTCTTTATCGACCTCAAAGTAATAACTGGTGATATCATGCATGGTCTGGGCGTTATAGGTCGCACCATACTTACGCGCTATCGCGTCGATATCACTTTCACGTAACTTTTGCGTTCCTTTGAAAATCATATGTTCGATTAAATGTGCAAGCCCCCGCTCACCAGGTCCTTCAATTGCAGAGCCAATATTATACGCGCAATGAATATGCACCTTTGGTAATGCACGATTTTCATACACAAGCACGGTCATACCATTATCGAGCACTTTTTTATGTAATGTTGGTCGTTTGATATCTTGAATAATCGACTGCACTGCACACTCATCATGCTTTGTTGCTTTTTTGAATTCTGCAGAAACATACCAACCAACCGCAAGCATGCCCATAATTAGCAATCCATGAGCGGTCCATACGAAGTTTGTCATACGTCGTAACATGTATTCTCCTCAAACAATTTTTTAA
>CAYPYR010000022.1:0-4570 GCA_964415095.1 uncultured Pseudomonadota bacterium
CAAATTGGCAGTTCCATATCATAATAAAGCTTTTTAAGTACCGGTTCTCGTTCAAGCTCTTGTGCTAAAATGGGCGCTAATTTAAAGGTTTGCAACGCATCATGGGCGCCATAGCGCGCACCAATTGCTACGGGTACTTCATTAAAGGTCTTATACTTTTTCCCCATTATATCTTTGAATGGAATCATTGTTTCATTAAGATATTGGCTTGAAAGTGCTTTAAGATTAATTTTTTGTTTATTATCTCGGATCAAATGTGCTGCAATGATGGTATCAAAACGAACGCCATGAGTATTAATGCCATAATGAGCCATGACTAATTGATCAAACTTAGCATGATGCACTATTTTCCCATAGCGAGGATCTTCAAAAAAATGAGCCATGCGTGAAAGAACATAATCACGATCAAGTTGTTCACCGGCTTCAATCCCGGTATGCGCAACGGGGATATAGTACGCACGATCTACTGAGCAGGCTATAGAAAAACCGACCATATAATCTTCTAGTGGCTTTAGGCCTGAGGTTTCGGTATCAAACGCAAACTCATCCGCCGATGACAATCTGGTTATCATTTCATCAAGTTCAGCTACCGTAGTAACTACAATACACTCCCAATCATAGGCCACAGGAACTGCTACCTGCACCTCTTCTTTTTTGCCGCCAAATGCAGGTATCAAACTCGTAAATTGCAGAGATTCGAAAAAAGCTATCGCGTTTGCCAAATTTGATTTATCAAACGTAAGATCTTGCACCGTCAAACCAAGTGGTATGTATTGCAGTGCAAATAATTTTTCACTTAAAAAAGCATTTTCTTTGTTGGCGAGTAGTGCCGAACGAAGGCGAGAATTTTCTATATCACTAATGTGTTTATAGACATTTTCAAGGGTGTGATATTGTACAACCAGCTCTGTTGCTCCCTTTTTCCCAATACCGGCAACACCGGGTATATTATCTGATGCATCACCCAAAAGCGCATGGTATAAGAGTAAATGCGAAGGTTCAAATTCATACTTTTCTATAAAGTTTTGCTGATCAAAAAATTCTTTTTTTATCGGGTCATAGGCACGAACATGCTCATCGATTAACTGCTGCAAATCTTTATCGGGCGAGACTAATATGATATCTTGACCCTTAAAATCCTGAACGAGCGATGCTATTAGATCATCTGCTTCATAACCGGGACGTTCTATCTGCGTTAAACCTATAAGTCGTGCAAACTCTTTAATTTGTTCTTTTTGCAAGAAAAGATCAGAGGGCGCCGCTTGACGAGTAGCCTTATAACTTTCATAGACTTCATGGCGGGTGGTAGGACCTTTACTATCCCAAATAAGGGCTATTTTGCCAGGATTAAAATCATCGATAATTTTTTTAATGGCACGACAAAACCCATAGGTTGCTTGAACGGGAACACCCTGAGCAGTATGAAGTGGGCGTAATCCATAATAGGCTCTATAGAGAAAAGATGAACCATCTATGAGAAAAATCGTATTACTGTTGATCCCGTGCATGATTTCCGGCACCCTTCTTTGGTGTTACCCTCTTTTGATTTTTTTAAAAAACATTATCCTAATCAATACCATATATAATTATGTACCGACTCTCAATACAAGTATAGTTCAAAATATAGCCTTGGAATGCAGATAATGAATAATGCGAACCTTGATCTCACTCATATGGATCAACAAAACCCAATAGATATCGAAAACCGCTCGACCGCATTGAATGAAGAGGAACTTAAGAAACAAGAGTTTATTCAAAAACTTGCTCTTGAAGGCAAACGACTTGTTTCCTTTAGCAATCCGTCAGAATCGAGCAATACATTGCTACATAATGCGCTTTCAGAACTTGATGAATTGCGTAATTATGTACTGCACGAACAAAATAACATTCAGGAAAAAAATACCACTATTATTTCTAAAGTGAATACATTAAAAGAGCATCAGTTCTTTCCTGCTACTGCTGATGTCAGTGGGTTATTTCAAAAAACATGCGATGACTATGCACGTCTTATTAAACGAGCGTTAATTGAAATTGATATACGTAAAGATCATTGCTTAAAGTATTTGGATAATTCTACGCGATACATTCTTGCGCCATTGAACACCCAAGGACAAGTATTCGATGATCGTCTTGTAGAACACCACCTTGCAAATGAAGTGCGTAACATTCGTGCATTTATCAAACAAGAACGTAAAGATCTCATGGTACTTTTCTCACGATATGAACATGGATTTACGATTCACATGAATCATTTGATACAATTAGATTTTAAATTGCAATCAATAAAACACGCACATTAATCCATAAATATATCTCATCTACGTTTAAAAAGGAGTGTAGTATGATATACCATATGTTCCCTCGCGCGAGCACGGTTTTCTTTAATATTTCTCTGTACACATGCTTAATCAGTTCAAACCTTTATCCCGATACTGTTATGAACCAAACAACTACCACAACTACTATTGAATCATTTAAAGAGATTGCTACGCGTTCTAATCCAGAGATTGCAACTCATTTTAAACAGTTAACTCAAGCAGAACGTATTTTTGTCTATTATTTGTTGCGAGCATCACTACCCGGCAATCGCATAGCTGTTGATCAAATTCATCGTACTGGCATTGAAACGATAGCATTATTCGAATTATTGCTCAAAAACGAGTCGAACATACGAGACATTCTTGCGAAGCATCCAAACAAAAATTCTTTTGATAGCGATACATTTTTTCAGGAACTTAAAATTTTTTGTGCCTATTTGTGGACCAATCATGGGCAATATTATCTTAAAGAACATGATCATGAAAAACGTACCCCTAAGCGTCTTGGACTCACGCTACTGACGCATGAAAATATTGCAGAGATGCTCGATCTTTTATCATTTGATGACCAACGTGAGCAGTTTGATCGTCTTGCGCCATTAATTTTTGATGAACTGCTTGAGCCAACTAATACCATACAAAATTCAATCGATCAGAGTTCGGTCAATATGTATGCACGTGATTTTACTGAAGATGACTTTGCCGAATTATCACTTCACGATCGTGCACGACTTAATAGCTATTGTTATATTGAAACTAATGATAATAAGCGTGTTCCACGCGTAGCTGCCTACAAAATTGGTGGCAAATATGATCAAGAACTGCGCGTAGCGCATACCTGGCTTTCACGAGCGCTCGATCATGCACAGAACTATCCTGAACATTTTGATCAATATCTCATTGAAAGCTTAAAACATCTGCTTGATTATCTAACAACAGGCGATGAAGAATATTTTAAAAAACATTCAAAAGCATGGCTCAAATCCAACAGCCGCATTGATTATACGTTTGGTTTTATCGAAACCTACAAAGACCCAAAATCATATCGTGGCATGTTTGCAGCAGAAGCAACCATTAAAACCGTTGATATACAATCATTGAATGCACTGCTACCCGCTATCGAAGAATCACTCCCTTTTCCTGCCGCATTCAAACGAGATGTTAATGGTGCTTCAGGCCTGCCCAATGCATCAATTAATCGACAGTTTTTTGGCACGGGCGAGTTTGGCCCGCTCTATGTTACCGCAGCATATTGTTTACCCAATTATTCAGAAATTCGATCACAATATGGTTCAAAACAGATTATCTATCATCCAGAAAAATCTACGGGCGAACTGCTGAATCCTGATTTAGCACGTAAACTTTTTCATCTGGCAGATGATGCAACATTTCTTGCTACACATGATACCGAAGGCGCATTACATCGCGATATTTGGACTATTCAATGTATATTGCACGAAACACTCGGCCATGGTAGTGGCAAATTGAGTGTGCATACATTTAATGAGCATGAAAATCGCACGATTGGTAATGTTACCTATCAAATAGGCGACACCATTCCCGTTACGAGTGAAAACTTACCTGAATTACTCGATGGGTATGAACATACGCTGGAAGAATTGCGTGCCGAGATTATTGCGCTTTATGTCAGCGTCTTTCATTTTGACGAAATTGCTGCAAGTGGACTACTGGGCAAATGGCCTACCCTACTCGGCAAAGAACAAATGATTAATCACTTGATTATTGGTATGGCAACAACCGGTCTTAATCGCTTACTTGCTCAGCAAGATAATGCAACCATAATATCTGGCGATCATGCACGCGCAAATACCACTATCCTCAACTATTTGATCGATCATGGCGGTATTGCTATCCAAGAAGAGACCCTGAATCTTGATGGTAAAACACATACGGTTCTTGGTATTATCGTTAATGATATAGAGAAAGCTCGTGCGGGCATTCGTGATTTAATGGTTTTGGTACAAAATATTAAATCAACGGGTGATGGCATGAGCGCAAAAGAACTTATTGGTACCTATGGTGTCATTATTCGCAATGTAAAGCACTTGCAGGCGCTTAAAGAAAATCAACGTGCCGTCATGGGCGAGATTAAAGCAATGGCATCACTTTATCCTATCATGACACCACAATTTGATGATACGGGCAAAATAATTGATATTACGATTCGGTTCCCCAAGGATTTGATCGAACAACAATTGCTTTATTCTGAACTTGCGCTGTCTGAGCAGTAA
>CAYPYR010000022.1:4670-15197 GCA_964415095.1 uncultured Pseudomonadota bacterium
TTACTCTTTACCAATTCCTGCATAGCATGTTCAATCTGTTTTGTCGCATCAACATACGAGTCTTTAGCAGTAAAGTATAATGGTTTACCAAATCGCACAAAAACTTCACCGCGCTTTTTGGGTAATACCTGAAATGGATTCGCAATCTCCCGCACGCCACTGAGTATAACCGGAACAATTGGCACATTCATTTCCGTTGCAACCAAGCCAGCGCCAAGTTTGAGCGGCTGCAATGTACCATCATCACTAATTCTACCTTCGGGAAAAAGCAAAATAGAACAATCGTTATCAAGTAGTTTGCCCATATATTCAAGACCAGGCTTTATATTATCTGCTTCAGTTCGTGGAAACGGGAACGTATTAAACACAAATTCTATAATATGTGCTGCAAACCAATGTTCTTTATATAAAAAATCTAATGCTGCAGCAAGTGCAATCTTTCGGCGAAATCTACCGGGTAGCGCACGCAGTACTATTACCGCATCCATAAATGAAATGTGGTTTGGCATAAAAATCGCATTACTCTCAAGCGTTTCAAAATACTCAAGTCCAACCGGTGTTATTTTTATCCAAAAGCGATAAAGCGGGAATACTATCATCCATTGCATAATTGCACGTATGATGCGTGCGGGAAGTTTGATCAACCACAAGCGTGGCGTGACTTTTGTTACCCCTTTTGTGCTCGATGCAATAATATGTTCTAAATCTTGTACCGTTGTATGTTGTGTTATAGCATGCTCATCGATAATCACGTCATAATGTTCTTCTATACGACCAACTAATTCTATGCGCATTAATGAATCAAGATGCAAATCTTTGGTGAGCAAACTCGTGGATAAAATCTTTTTCAATGAAACACCAGTAACTTCGCTCAATAAGCGTGCAAGCGGCGTTACATGCACCGTAACCGCACTAGACTCTTGTGATTCACCTTCTTTGCGCTCGAGCAGCCATTTTTTAATCTCTTCTTTTTTAATTTTTCGTGTCGCTGATCGCGGAAAATCTGCTTCCGGCCAGACTGCCCAGTCTTGTATGCGCTGATATGATGCAAGCTTAGCATTAGCCTGTTCAATAATAGCACCTGCATCCGCAATATCACCAAGTAACGTTGCATGTACTATTTCACGACCGTTGTGTTGCACTCCAATTACGGCAGCATCAATAACGGTGGGAATATGTTTCAATACTGCTTCTATATCATCAGGATAAATATTTTCACCACTGGACCCGACAATAACATATTTTTTTCTACCATTAATAAAGAGAAAACCATTCTGGTCAAAATAACCTAAGTCACCCGTTTTAAAATTGCCTGCTTCATCAAATGCTTCTTGCGTTCTCGCAGCATTCTGCCAGTATTCTTTAAATACGCTCTCGCCCTTTATTAATATTTCGCCATCGTGCGCTAGAGTTATAGTAACGGATGAAACCGGCAGACCAACAGAGCCAAATTCATGATGTTGTAATGAATTGGTAGTCGCCACGGGACTTGTTTCCGTAAGGCCATAACCTTGCAACACATGCAGCCCCAGTGCATTCCACGTACGCTCAACTTCTATTGGTAATGCCGCACCGCCAGAAACAATAACTTTTAGTTTTCCGCCAAAGCGCTTAAGGGCACGACGAAAAAGCACACGGCGAAAAAAATACGGAAGCTTTTGCGCAAGGGCAAACAATCTATCCAGCAATGCTTTTTTCCCCGCCGCTGCAGCAGCTCCTTCAATTTTTCTGATAATCGTCTCAAGCATTTCAGGTACCATGATCATTTTGGTAACCCGCTGTTCTTGCATACACTGACTAAGCACTCGTGAACTCAAGGCATGGGCAAACATAATTTCAATACCATAAGAAAGCGCCATGATCATACTGGTCATTTGTTCAAACATATGAAAGAGCGGCAATACTGAAATGGTACGATCCGATTCAGATAAGGGAAAAATATTTTTAACCGCATAATAGTTCGACATTATATTACGATGCGTCAGTACAACGCCCTTTGGATCACCCGTTGTACCAGATGTATAGACTATTTCTGCTATGTGTTCTGGATTGACGTTGACGTGAGTATATTCATGCGTGGTTTTAGTAAGATCTTGCAGCAAATCTATCTCTATCACTGGTATGCCAATATCAAATCTAGGCAAGATTCCTGAGGTTAAGATAACTTTTGCTTGTGTTTCTTCAACAATACGACGAATAAATGATTCAGTGCTTTGTGGATTAAGCGGAATAGCTATCGCGCCGCGCAGCATAACTCCCCAAAAACTGCCCGTCCAATAGGGTGAATTCGGACTAATAATAATCACGCGATCTTGCAATCCTATCTGATGCTTTTCAAGAATTGCCGCAATGCCGCGAGCATAATTATCCAGATCTTTGTACTTCCAGCGAATAGTGCGCCAGCGAGGACGCATTTTGAGCGCCCACCGCGAACTATATTTTTGCACACAATTTAAAAATAGATGTTGTAAAGTTTCCATAATTCAAACGCCTTAGGATTATGTTCTATTGATGCGTATATTTCATACAAAAAGATTGATAATAATTTAAGAGCAGGCCAATTTAACTGCAGTGTCGCTCGTATTGCGTGTCATTACCAGCGTACGCTGCATTGAAATAAGCCAAAACACGATAACTAATGAAATAACCGTTGCGCGAATTATGATAAAAACATGTTTCATCATGCCCCCCAATTGCCTATGACGCATGTCATAACTACTCAATAAAAATCCCTACCCATTATTGAGCGTACCAATCGGTCCTTGGTAAAGTAAAGTTATCAGCAAGAGTGAATGGTTATTTATTTTATAAGTATTGCTCGTGCTGGTGCTGCCTCAAGTCCTACGATAGCAAGAGGCAAGCAAATAAGGGTATATTCTCCGGGCAGTACATGTTCAAGACGCAGCCCTTCGATGATAGGAATATTATGCGCAAGTAATGCTGCATGCGTCTCATGGGCCAATTGATTGCGCTCTATGCCTAAATAATCAATACCAACGCATTTGATCCCGCAACTGGCCAGGTATGCTGCACCCGATTTTTCAAGAAAAATAAATTCTGCATCAAAACTTTCAGTAGCATGACGCATACTATTGCGTGTTTTAAGCAGGATGATTTCATCTTTTTTTATCTCATGAACGGCAAGATCATCTTTGGTGATACCATCACACACCTGCATCATATCAATGACGCGCGCTGGCCCCATTAATTGATTAAGCACGATAGTCTCAATACCATTATTGGTAGGCAAGAAGTGTGACGGGGCATCCACATGAGTCCCACTATGACTGCCAAGCGTAATAATCGACTCGCGAACTTGATGTTCTTCGAAATTACGCGTGTAATCAAATTTTACCATGCGTCGATTTTTATATGCCGTAATGTCTTCGGTAATCGGCCAACTAATATCAATTATGTTCATAAATTACTCATCCAATTTCTTAAAAGCATGCCCACCAAATGCATTACGTAGGAGTGCAACTAATTTTGTTGAAAAGTTCCCACCTGTTGTGCGTGACCACGCACGTATTGCTATCGCACGTTCAATGAGATCAACCGGGATGTGATCTTTTTGTGCTTCATCAAGTGTCCAGCGTCCGGTAAGATTCTCATCAATTGCACCGGAAATATTTTCGAGATCTTGATCTTTTTTAAGCACATCTTCGCAAAGCTCATTAATAAATGAGCGAATAATGGCGCCATGTTGCCATACATGGGCAATAGCAGCAAGATCAAGATTCTTGAAACTTCCGGCGCGCAACAAATGATACCCTTCAGCATACGATTGCAAGAGTGCATATTCGATACCATTATGTACCATTTTGACATAATGACCGCTGCCGCTTGGTCCCATATATGCATAACCTTCTGGTGCTGCTAGTGCTACAAAAATTTCTTTGAGCGCATCATAATGCTCTTTCTCGCCACCGATCATGAGTGAAAAGCCCAGATCCCGGCCACGTACACCGCCTGATGTGCCACAATCTAACAATGCTATATGTAGTTTTTTAAGATCATCCGCACGCCGGATAGTATCAGTATAATGACTATTGCCGCCATCAATGAGTATTGCACCAGGCTTGAGCGAATCTTTTAACCGTGCTATCACTTCATCAACCGGTTTTCCCGCCGGTACCATGAGCCATATAATTTGCGTATGTTGCGGCATTTCGTTAATGGTTGCAACACATGTTCCACCCATGTTTATTAATTCTTGTTGTGCATGGACACTTGGATCAAACCCGACTACAACATGTCCTGATTGCAATAGGCGATGTGCAAGAGCTCCACCCATGCGTCCAAGACCAATAAGTCCTATTTTCATGATCGCCACCGGATTGGTTTTTTAGTATCTAATTGTTTTATCTCGCTTGGCCCAGAACTTGCCTTTGGATATTCATAGAGTTCTTGTTTCATCTGCAGGATCTTTTCAACAATCTGCCATGAGAGTTCTATTTCATCTTCACGTAAGAAAACTGACTGATCGCCTCGCATGACATCAAATAACAATGTTTCATATGCTTGCGGCGTGTTCGGACCAAATAAATTTTTATACCTAAAGTCCATGATAACGGGCATCACGGTATACGCCTCGCCCGGCACTTTTGCATTGATTTCAAGATAAAAACCTTCATCAGGATCAACTTTGATCGTTAAATAGTTGGTATCAGCAGGACAATCTTTATTCAGCAAACATTTCACTTCACGAAATTTCAAATGAATGCTGGTTTCTTTAGTATGCAAATACTTGCCAGTTTTCAAATAAAACGGCACATCTTTCCAACGAGGATTATCGATATATAATTTAATTGCGGCAAAGGTTTCGGTTTGGGAATCAGTTTGTACTTGTGGTTCAGATCGATAACCTTCATATTGACCAAAGACGGCCGCTTGGGGCCTAACTGCTTTTAATACTGCAGCTTTAGCATCACGGATATAATTTCCCGAAAGATGCTCGGGAGCTTCCATGGCAACTAAGGCAAGAATCTGCAGCATATGACTTTGCACCATATCATTTACTGCACCAACATTGTCGTAAAACGCACCGCGACCTTCTAAGCCAATCGTTTCGTTCATGATAATTTGTACAGATTCGATATCGGTCGCGCACCACTGCGGCTCAAACACCCGATTAGTAAAGCGCAATAATGCAATATTACCCACCAATTCTTTGCCTAAGTAATGATCGATACGATATATTTGATCTTCATTAAAAAGTTTTGTAATTGCGGCGTTTATAGCGCGCGCTGAAGCAAGATCAAAGCCGAATGGCTTTTCATATACAATTCTGGTCCAGGGGGTATGATCGGGACTACTTTTTTGCACAATGCCCGTTTTACTTAAGTTTTCAGTAATGACGGCAAAATGCTGGGGCAATGTAGCAAGATAGAAAATACGATTGCCACTGAGTGAATGTTTTTTTTCAACATCATTGAGTAGCTGCAGTAATGTATCGTAATCAGCGCTATTATGAAAATCTAATTCACTATAATACGATCGCTCTTTCAATGATTGCCAAATTGCAGCATTAGGCGCATCAATAAATTGTTCTGCTTCATCGATTACTGCTTGCATGGTAGTTTTCGTAATTGCAACTCCTACAATTGCAAAATTGGTAATACGCTTATCTTGAACAAGCTTATAAATTGCAGGAATGAGCTTACGTTTGGTTAAATCACCCGTTGCTCCCAAAATCACAAATGTGCAATCGAACATGGCAAGTACCACCTCTTATTAATTTGTCTGAGATATGTTGCATGACCTAGCTAGATTAGCATGATATACGCAAAAAACGCAATCGTAACACGCGGATCTTGCTTCTTAAATCAATAATTCTCTCTAATTTCTTGTGATCGCTGGGCACAAAAAATCATGCTAAAGATAGATAAAACAAATTACGTCTTAAATTTCTCATTATTTTTTAGGACACTGTATGAATAAAATTATAAATAACAGGCTCTATAGCATACTATTCATTGCTTCCATTTCTTTCCCGCTCATGGGACAAACAGAAATATCACTGGTCACCAAAGGACTAACTGGCCCTTATTATACGCAAGGGTTACCGAAATTAATTCGTAAGAGACACCCCAATGTTGAAAAAATTATTATCGATCTTAATAATGGTCGAACGATTGTGGTGCTTAAAGAAGGAACGCCACTTGATCTTGCGAAATTTAAAAAAGCGGTGCATGAAGCTGGTTTTAAAATGTCGCGAGATAATCCACTTTATATCAAGACGCATGGCACGCTTGAATCTTTGGGAGACAAAATTATTTTTCGCCCGGTAAAATCGTCTTATACATTAGAAATCCCGACAATGGTAACACCCGCGATCAAACAAAAGATTGATCAAGCGTTAAAAGAGCATCGAATAGTTATCTTAAATGCGGGAATTTGCCCACGTAATATCGATGATTTTGAAATTACTTCTATAGAGTCGATAGAATAGGTCAATAACCTAATCAATCATAAAAATCATCATCATCCGAATCATAATAACGAGTTGGACGTCTATTATTTAGTACATTTATTTGATGCTTTAATAAGTCAAAATCGTGCTTTTCTAAAATATCAATTGCACCTCGATAATCAAGTGCAGCAAGTTCTTCAAAAATTGCTATTGCTTTTGTTATATGCTCATAATTTTGTGTTATAGGAAACATGGTAAAATAACATAGAGCTAGATTAAATTTTGCATGTTGATCACCAAGACTAACGCCTTGTTCATAATAAACACACGCTTTATTGTAGTCTTGTTCTACACCTTCAGCATGTCTATACATGTTGCCAAGATGAACCATTGCGCTCGCATCACCAAGATTTGCCGCTTGCTCATAGAGTTCCCGGGCTCTATCATAATTTTGTTCTACACCTTTACCATCAGCATACATTAAACCTAGATTAAACATCGCACGCGAATTACCCAGATTTGCCGCTTGTTCGTAAAATTCCCGAGCTTTACCATAATCTAGCTCTACACCTTGACCGTTTTCATACATTACACCAAGATTAAGCATAGCATACAAATCACCCAAATTAGCCGCTTGCTCATAGAGTTCCCGAGCTCTATCATAATTTTGTTCTACATCTTTACCATCAGCATACATTAGTGCAAGATTAAACATCGCATCCGAATTATCAAGATTTGCCGCTAATTCATAAAGCTCTCGAGCCCTATCATTATTTCGTTCTATACCTTTACCATCTGCATACATTACACCAAGATTAAGCATCGCATCCGAATCACCCAGATTAGCAGCTAATTCATAAAGCTCTCGAGCTCTATCATAATTTTGTTCTACACCTTCACCATGAGCACACATTGTGCCAAAATTAAATATCGCTTTCGCATGATCAAAATACAGCGCTTCTGTAGCGAGTTCTCGGGGACGCTCACCATATCCGTATTTTTTAATAAACTTCATTCCTTTTTTAAATTTTTCATAGGCTGCTTGAATATAAAGTTGATGTGCCTTTTCTTCATTTTTCTCTACTTTCTCACCTTGTTCATACATCTCTGCGAGAGTGAGCATTGCATCTGCATTACCTAATCCCGCCGCCTGTCTATAAAGAGCAATTGCTTTTTCTTGATCTTGAAAATCAACAGAGGAATAAATATCAGCAAGATATTTAATGGCACTTTTTTTGCCAAGTTTTGCTCCCTGCTCAAACAATTCTTTGGCTCTAGCATTATTTTGCTCAACACTACAACCCTCCATAAAGTTAAGACCTATTAAACTTATAATCGAAGCATCATCTTCTAAATATACTGGAAATGATTGCAAAAATAATTCTTTAAAGTTCTCAAGTTCATGATGATTTCCAATATATAAAAATGATTTAGCTCCTGGTGTTAATTTATAATAATTTACTTCATGACACACATTACGCGTTAATGCATCGCGATCATCAATTAAATCAATTGGTGTTTTCAAAATCATAGGTACCAAATAATCAGAACCAAACAAGTGCTTATTCAGCCCATGAGCTTCATACATTTCAAGCGTAGATTGTCCTGATTGATCAGCGGATTGAGTAACTGCAAGCACAAATGGCGCTTTTCTTGCATACTGTTCTTTAATTAAGTTCTCAAATGATTCACACCAAATACCGCATTCTGCCTCAGGGTTTAACCACAGGATATCATTTTGAATTACGCCAAATTTTGCGGGCACAACTAAATTTCCTTCAGGAGATTCTAATAATTTAATAAAGTTAGGCGGTACGGCACCAAGAGAAAGTGAATATAAGATTGTTATAAGCTGTAGTTTTTTAATCATTTTGATCCAGTGTTAGATTGATACATAGTTTCTAAATTATATTGAGCATCATCATGCCCAAGCGCTGCAACTCTCTCATGTAGTCCAACGACTTACGAAATATTCTATTGCGCTACAAATTCCAGCATCGAACAGTTATCTTAAATGCGGGAATTTGCCCACGTAATATCGATGATTTTGAAATTACTTCTATAGAATCGATAGAATAGTATAGAAACCCAATCTTAGATACCAGCTTTCATCTGTGTTGCTCTCTAATCAAATTCTCAAATGAGTCTTTACAAATACTGCATTCAGCTTTAGGATTTAACTATAGAAGGTCATTTAAAAATAGTGTTTTGCAATATAAGGATCAAGAGAATTAACTACTCTTATAAATTCCTCATCAGAACTATATAAACGAAACCTATCGATAGCATAACGATTATCTTTTCTTGCAGCCTCATGAAGACAATCAACTGCTGTACATAAAAAAGATTCTGAGTATTCATTGCTTTTCTTACGTATTTCCAATCCTACTTTCCAAAATACTACTCCTAAAATATAGAGTGAATTTGATTTTTCTGCATTAGGTTTAAACTCTTCAGCTCTATAAATTTTAGGATTTTTTACAATAATTGCTGGGATAGCTTCGATTAATTTTAGATTTTCAACATTTATGTTTTTTGCAAAAAATGCCAATTCTTCATCATGACCCGTTATAAGACAATTCTTTAATAATGCAAACCAGAAAGCTTCTATTCTTTCATCAGATTTCATAGGTGAAAAAAATGGTTCGCTATTTGGTTTGAGCTCATAATATTCTATGGAACTACAATTTAAACATTGATCTTCACCTATAAAATCGAATGCATTCGATTCAAAAAATTTATACATTTTTTGACCATCTTCTTTGTCTACCACAACAGTAAGCAAGAAAGGAAGCTCCCTTGCATGATGTTGCTCAATTAACTCTCTGAATGTTGCTTGCCGCAAAGGACATTTTGCTTCTAAATTTAACCAAATCGCATCATCTTTAACTACTCCAAAAGAACTTGAAAGCTTGACTTGCTCAACAGGAAATTCGAGTAATTTAATAGAATCTGGCGGAATTGCGCCAAGTGATATTGAAAGAATTAATTTAATGAATAATAATTTTTTAATCATGGTTACCTTTAATTCAATATTTAATAACAATAACTTATATAATTTTTAATGCGATAAAGAGAATTGGCTCATTTTAAGCATTACTTTATCATTTGAAATATTAATTAATATCGAAGATATTAGCAAGAAAAGCATGATAGATAATTGTGATTATCGTTATTAAAAAATGAATGTTATTTATCAATAGGATTGTTTAATTTGTTTAATGCATCAATTGCTCTTGTGCATCCACGAGTTGCTGCTTGTTTGTAAAGTTCTACTGCTTTGTTTAAATTTTGCTTTACCCCTTCTCCATGCTCATATAGATAACCAATATGATATCTAGCTGTCGCAGCACCAAAGAATGCTGCTTGCTTATAAAGTTCTAATGCTCTGTTTAAATCTTTCTCTACGCCTTTACCATGATAATACATCGTACCAAGATTACACATTGCATTTGAATCACCTAGTTTTGCCGCTTGCTCAAAAAACTCTCTTGCTCTATTGAAATCTAAAGCTATTCCTTCACCATTTAAATACATAAAGGCAAGATTACACATTGCTTGAGAACAACCTAAACTTGCTGCTTGCTCATAAAGCCCCCTTGCTCTATCTAAGTCTTTAGTTACGTCAATACCTTCATCATACATCAAACCAAGGTTATACATTGCTTTTGGATAACCTTGGTTTGCAGCTTTCTCATAAAGCTCTCTTGCTCTAGCTAAATCTTGCTCTACACCTTCACCTTTTTCATACATAACACCAAGATTACTTATCGCATCCGAACAACCTAAACTTGCTGCTTCCTCCCAATAAGCTTTTGCTTTTTGTAAATCTCGCTCTACTCCATCAGCATTATAATATTTAACGCCAAGGTTCAATACTCTAATTGAATCCGCTATCTCCATTGCTTGATCCTCAGAAGAAAGCTCAGATGATCCCGACAATACTGCTTTTAAATCAAAAGAAAGTAATAGTAATATTTTAGTAAGCAATAATTTTTTAATCATGATTACTTTAACCTTTCATATTTAGCATTAATTATGATTGTCGCATTAAAAAACAAGTTCGAATGCTAATGCACCGCGATAATCGATCTTTTTAAAATCAGCGCGAAAGA
>CAYPYR010000023.1:0-2360 GCA_964415095.1 uncultured Pseudomonadota bacterium
AAAAGCCGCTCTTTATCTTTTATTAGAATCCTACGCCGAATCCAAATCCCAGTCCGCCCCATGGATAATAGTAGGGTGAATAGTATGGACCACCAAATGGGTAGCCATAATATGGGTAACCAAATGCAGGTGCAGTCGCTGCTTCAAGTTGGCGTTTGCGTATAATTTGTTTTTCAATTTTGTCTATGTCTTTACCGAATTGTTGATTAATCGCTCCGCGGATATTTTGCGATATAAAACCAAGTGGTTTTTGTCCATCAATACGCGTTACCGGCTTGCCTGCTTTAAACAACAAGAATACCGGTGTTTGATTGATTTTAAATATTGGGCGTAAATGTGCGAGTCCTGGTCGTTCAACATTTATTTTAATGAAACGCACCGTTGGTGAACTATCTCGATCAATATTTTCAAACATTTTCATCGTCTCATCAAGAAAAGGATCTTTGATGTCCTTACCTTTAGAATAAAAGTACGCGACAACCATAAACCGTCTTGTAACGTTTTCACGAAATTCATCGTCATTGTCAATACTCGTGACGGCGCCGAGTGACGCCGTCATAAGTAATAAACACATGAGAATTCGTGAAAACACGTGAATAATATTTACGTGCTTCATGTCAATTCCTTTATTGTTAGATTACCACCAGCGGTATCCGCCATAAGGCCAACCAATACCAGCATATGGCCATCCGTAACCAGCATAAGGCCATCCAAAACCGAAAGCAGGGTATCCACCCCAGCCCCAGCCGCCGCCCCAGCCCCAACCGCCACGACGATATCCGCCGCGATATCCGCCGCCCCATCTACCACGATAGGCAAGAAGCGTTGGCTTTTCATCGGTGGCTTTTGCGGTAAGGTCGATTTTTGGTGTTGCTGAAATTAATTCGCTACCACATGCTATAACAAGTGCAAATACATATATTAAAAAATTCTTCTTATTCATAATGAGCTCCTAATCATTGTCATCATTGCTACTAGCAGCAATTGCTGCGCCAGTAACAGCACCGACTGCTAAGCCAGTACCGATTGCAGCTCCTGTACCCCAGCCACCACCATAGTAACCATCATGGTCATGATCGTGACCATAGTCGCCATGGCCATAACCACCACGGTTATAATTTCCGCTACGACTACCACTACTACGGCTGCCGCCACTACTGCGGCCACCGCCACCAGCATGAACAGCATCAAGTGATGCAGTAATTACGCTTCCAATAAGTAAAGCTGCTACGATAAAACGTATCAATGATTTTTTTTGTAATTTGGTATTCATTTCATTCTCCTTTTCTATTGATGGAGCAGGTGCTCCACCAATAATATTTTTTTTATATCAGCTATTATTACGCTGCAGGTGCAACAGTAATAGGGCCATTCTCTATCGGTTGACCTATTGTGGATATTGTGGACCATAACCTGGTGCATATGGTTGATCTTCATATGGTTCATTAACATAAACGTTGGTATCGCCATCATCGCTACTACCAGCAATTGCTGCAGTAGTTCCAATTAAAGCTGCAGTGCCAAGCGCA
Source organism: uncultured Pseudomonadota bacterium (assembly GCA_964415095.1). Lineage (GTDB taxonomy): Bacteria > Babelota > Babeliae > Babelales > UBA12411 > CAYPYR01. Next base: position 1,530 of record CAYPYR010000023.1, read on the forward strand.
GCTCCTGCGCCCCAGCCCCAACCTGGACCACCCCAGCCCCAGCCGCCGCCGTCCCAATCGCCGCCATGTCCATAATGACCACCATGTCCATCATGATGCCCACCGTGTCCACCATGACCGCCATGCCCACCGTGTCCACCATGACCGCCATGTCCACCGCCGCCGTGATGTCCACCACCACCATGTCCGCCGCCGCCGTGAGCAGCATTGAGTGATACAGAAATTGCACTACCAATCAGTAGGCATGCTACAACTAATCGTAGCAATGATTTTTTTTGTAATTGTGTATTCATTTCATTCTCCTTTTCTAAAGATTTTTTTCACGAGCAAACATTATGCTGCTGGTGCAACAGAGATAGTTTCACTACCTACAGATTGACCAGATTTTGGTACAGTTTGTGGACCAACTTGCGGTACATATTTTTGTTCAAGTTGCGGAGCAGGTTGAGTATATTGAGGTCCATATTGTGGATTTACTAGTTGCCCATATTGATTTGATTGTGGAACACTATATTGCGGAATCACATATTGTGGAACAGCATATTGTTGTGGGACCACATATTGTGGAGCCACGTATTGTGGAGTCACATACTGTGGCGTGACGTATTGCGGGACAACGTATTGTTGTTGTGGAACGACGTATTGTGGTTGAGTAGGTTGTGTAACATATATGTTGGTACCACTACCATCACTAGTAACGCCACTATTTCCGCTTCCAGCAAATGCATTTCCAGCAAGTGCACCAACAGCTAAACCGGTACCAAGACCAGCTGCGCCCCAGCCCAAGCCAGAGCCCCATCCTGGTTCATCCGAGCCCGGACCAACCCAGCC
>CAYPYR010000023.1:2460-6065 GCA_964415095.1 uncultured Pseudomonadota bacterium
CATATGGATAACCATAAGCAGGATAGTCATAACCTGGATCGTATACATAACCTGGACGATAATAATCTGCGCTTGCATTTTGCGCGCACAGGGTTAAACCAATAATTAATCCCGCTAAAAGTTTTATGCTTGTTTTCATGTTCTTCTCCTTTATAAAAAAACTAAATAGTTGTTGTTGCCATTTTTACCACTATGGCAACAACCTGTTCTTTGGAAATTCTTAATCGCTTTAGGGTAATAACCCGAAATGATTAATCTATATCCATATAATCCAGACCATCATCAAGATCGAGATTATAATCTATTGCATCAGGCAATATTTCTGGGTCTTGTAGTGACCAATTATCATTTATTGGTGCTGACATTGGTGGTAATGAGGAACCTGCTTGATAATCGTTCGGATAATCGTATGGTTCATTAACATAAACATTGGTATCACCACCGCCATCAGACAATGCCGCTGCGGTAAGTCCAAAGCCTAAACCGAGTGCTGCTGGCGCCCACCAATCACCCCAGTATCCAGGGTAACCCCAATAGCCGTAACCATAAGGGTATCCATAACCACCACCATACCAGCCACGTCGACCATAACCATACCCACCGCGTCTACCATAACCGTATCGACTGCCACCAGCGTAACGATTACCATTCCATGATCCTCTACGATTACCGCTCCATGATCCAGATCGTGTACCAGATCTCGAACTAGTTCGCATACCACCGCTTCGGCTGCCACCACTTACACGTGATCCGCCACCGCGACTGCCACCGCCACCGCGACTTCCGCCGCCGCTACGACCGCCACCACCGCCAGTAGCACGAACTGCATCAAGGTCTGATATAACAAAACTACTGATGAGCAAGCAGGTAAATAATGTACCCACAAGTGCTTTAAATTTTGTAAACATAGTTTTCTCCCTTTTTTAATTATTTAGTATCTGATGTACGTATTCAGACTTTGCTTCTTTATTTAAAATTAATTTTTTTTCATGCGCACAGTTTGTTCTATTTCATCACGTGGTCTCACTGTCACAGGTGATGATTGTTGAGCACGTTCGAGTCGAGTAGCTCTGCTAGTTTCGGCTCGAGCAGGACGTTGTGGAAGTTCTATTGCACGACGTTGTTGTGGCCGTGTGTCCACGACTGGTTGCGTGATCAATGGTCTAGCTGTTGGCAATGTTGCCGAAGATGATTGTCGCACACGTGCGGCGCGAGCGTTCCAATCAGTTCTTACGCGCGCAGGACGTTGAAATTGATTTGCTATTTCTGGACGTTGCGGTGTTTGTGAAGTTTGACTAACTGTTTCACCACTTCGTTGTTGTATTTGTGTACCTACGACTGGTTGCGTGGTTGATTGCTGTTGCCATCCTTGCCATGCAGGTTGTTTCCATGTTGTTCCAGAACGTCTTGGATGATAATTTGACTTGCCAGTCCAATGAGGTTTGTATGGTGCGCGCCATCGTGGTGAATATCTAGATCGTACATACGGTGATTGACGCCAATACCATGGATCAGCGGTCCACCATGGAGGAGACCATCCATAACTCCACCAGCGTGGTCGTCTAAAATTTGCGCCATAAAAGACATAGAATTGTGGGTTCTGGCTAATTACTTCGATAATATAAGGGCCAAAGTATTGCTCTAGCACAATAAAAATATTTTCTGAGTTGATTTCACGATGGACAAGTCGATCAATCAAGGTGTTATTTTGAAAAAACAAAATAGACGGTATAACATCAATTTGATACTCATCAATTATTGGTGTGAGGTAGGGATTTGCAATGTTCACAAATACAACCGTAACTCCTGGTGCGAGATTGCTTGATTGCATATCTCTAAACATATCTTCTATGCGTGTGCTATGTCGATCGAAGACATAGGCGATAAGTGCCTTTGATTGCGCGAGCAATTGTGCAAATTCTTCCCGAGTATCAACAATATAAATAGCATTTGATACTGGAGCTGCGCTATATCCTGTTTGTACGTTTGGATTCAAAATCGTGAGCGCCCAGCTTGAGGTAGTAAGTCCGCCAAGCGTTAGCATCAGTGCGAGTACTTTTCGCGCAACAGTCTGCACGGTTTTTTTAAGATAGACGTTCATTCTCGTGCCTTTCAGTAATAGGTTCGTTATCGTCATAGATTTTTTCTGCTGGATAGGTTACAAAACTTTTTGAAAGTACGCGCTCGAGAAATTTATTGGTGCGATAGGCATACTTTTCCGGGTTATAAAAAAATGAATCAAAATGCCTGCGGCCTTCAGTGAGCCACAATCGTTTAAAATCACTATTCACGTTGTTATATAATTTTTTAGCTGCAGCCACTGATATTTTTTCATCATTTTTACAATGAATAAAATAGCAGGGGACGTTAATTTTCTTCACGGCATGTTCCGGGCTTACATCAGCAAGCTGCGTGTTGATATCGATGTGATCAACATAGGCAACTGATTTAACTAAACCTCTCATCAAGGGTTCTACGTATGGGTGAAACGCATACTTTTGCAGTAATGCACGTCCGGGCATATCAAACGAATAGCCGCATACGGTAACCTGTAATTTTGCAAGTACACGATCAAGTACTGATGCGCTTGAATCAAATGGGCAATCTAAAATAAGTGCGTCAAATAACGGCATTTTTGCTTGTGCTTCGATGAGACTTGCTGCCCCCATAGAAAAACCATAGCCAAATAATTTAGAGTTTTTCAGTTTTGGGTGCGCTCGCAGGAATTGTGCTGCAGCAATGACGTCAAATGATTCATGTTTACCGAGCGTGCAATATTGGTCGGAGCGTATATCGCCATGTGCACGAAAATCGAACACCATGCAGTTATACTGTGGAAAGAGTGTGCGTAAAAATATCACATCATCTTTATTGCACATGTAGCCGTGGCAAATTAATACCGTACCTTTGGCATTTTTTCGCAACGTTAATAATCCTTTGCGTGCAATCATCTCGTTTGATTGATCATCTTTGTGTGCATAAAAGGTTACATCGTTATGTACGCAATTTTTGGTGTACGCAGCATGAGGCTTTCTTGGTGTCTGAGGTGTTTCTGCTGCAATACTTGCAATCGATGTGAGAGGAATGACTTCATCGGCAGAGATTGTACGGTGCCGTTTTGTATGCATTATTCCTATGACTAATACACATGCACCAGCAAATCTTGCAAACGCAACGATTCTTTTTTTTGCCATGTGCCGCTCCTTTTTACTCTTTAATACATCTGTTTCTACTCTTTTGACAATGCAGGCAAATCAATAGTAATTTTATACTATATTTGTCTTTTTATATTTCTAATTGAATTTTACCAACATTTACACTCTATTTGCAATATTTAATAAAAACCCGGATTCTAGCCAGGTTTTAGAGGTTTTATTGAGTAGGGGATTAGTTTGGTAATTCTATGGTGATTTATTGCAAATAGCTATTATTCTATAGTAGGATATTAATAAGGGGTCTGATAATTAATTTATTTAAAAGGGGGATATCATGGCTAAATATGGAAAGAAAGCTCAAGAAAAGGTTGAGAAAACAATGAAAGAATTTAAGAAAGGTGAACTTGAGAGTGGCACGAGCCATAAGAAAGTTACGAGTCGCACGCAAGC
>CAYPYR010000023.1:6165-14676 GCA_964415095.1 uncultured Pseudomonadota bacterium
TGTGCATTTGATTGTGGCTCTGCTTTCATTGATTGTACATTATGATGCAATTTCTCAAGAGCTGATGCGAGTGACAATGGATCATGGCAGCAGCGTGCACCAGTTTCATCAGCAAGATATTCGCGTGAACGAGAGATAGCAAGTTGAATCAATGTTGCGGCAATTGGCATAATCAGTGCAATAACAAATGTACCAATGTTGCCGCCATTACGATCACGATCTCGAGAACCAAAAAAGGCGCTCCAGCGAATCATATCAGCAATATATCCAATAGCCATTGCCATAGTTGCGGCAATAGTACCAACCAATATATCACGATTTTTCACGTGAGAGAGTTCATGCGCAAGTACACCGCGTAGTTCATGCGGCTCTAATATATCAAGAATTCCTTGTGTAACGGCAACAGAAGAATGTTTCGGATTGCGACCGGTTGCAAATGCATTTGCCATTGGTGTTGGAATATACCAGAGTTTTGGCATGGGCATGTTCATGGTATCGGCAAGTTCATGCACGATATCAAAAATAAAAGCATATCGTTTTGGATCAAGTGGCTGCGCGCGATACATTGAAAGAACCATTTTATCGGAAAAAAAATAAATGACGGCGTTAAGAATTAATGAAAGCACAATAGCAAAATACATGCCACTCATGCCACCAATAAAATGACCAAGCATAAAGAGCAAACCGCTCATTGCGCCCAAAAGCAGCGCCGTTTTTGTTTGATTCCAAAACATAATGTCCCTCTATTCGCTATATTCAATATCCCAATCATCGATTGATGTTTGCTGCTCGCTATCTTTAGCAAACGACTGCTGTTTTTCTGCAGCGGTTGATGCGGGATTGAAGGTTCCTGCATCATGTTTAGTTTCAGGTGCAAGCGCTTGATTGTCAAGTGGTTCAGCCGGTTGCGCATTGATGACATTGTTTTGCTTAATGCCTTGAAGTTCACGAGCATATTGCTGGGCATCCTCTTTAAACATTTGGGTTTCTTTTTCTAGTTGACCCTGTGTCTGATTAAAGAGTTTATTCATATCTTCTTGGAGCTTCTTTATTTTTTTCTGCAATTTTAAAACGAGTTCAACACCAGCAAGATTCACCCCCATCTTGTGCGTGAGGTAAATGACTTGTTCAAGTCGATCGACATCTTCTTCAGAAAAAAGACGCGTATTTCCCTCGGAACGTTTGGGAGAAATTAGTCCTTCTTTTTCGTAAAGACGAATTGTTTGCTGATGCACTGAAAACATTTTTGCAACGGCAGAAATGGAGAAATATCCTTTTTTCCTTTGCATGATAGATCCTACTCTTCTTGTTTTAAGATCGTTAAGAATGCTTCTTGTGGTATTTGCACGTTACCAACTTGTTTCATCTTCTTTTTACCTTCTTTTTGTTTTTCAAGGAGCTTGCGCTTACGTGAAATATCACCACCATAGCATTTTGCGGTTACGTTCTTACGTAGGGCAGAAATGGTTTCACGTGAAATTACTTTTGCACCAAGTGCGGCCTGAATCGCTATATCAAATAATTGACGCGGGATAACCGTCTTAAGTTTCTCACAAAGTTGGCGACCTTGAGCATACGCCTTCTCTTTATGAACAATAACAGAGAGCGCATCAACCGGATTGCCATTAAGTAAAATATTCATTTTTACTAAATCAGCTTCTTGATATTCAGCTTCTTCATAGTCAAAACTTGCATAGCCAGCTGAGAGTGATTTTAATCGATCGTAAAAATCGGTAATAATTTCATTAAGCGGTAAGTGATAGCGCAGTAATAATCGCTGTTCATCAAGATAGGTCATCTCACGTTGTTCGCCACGGCGATCTTGACATAACTTCATCAAGTTGCCCAAGTATTCTTGCGGTGTGATTATAGTCGCATTCACCATCGGTTCATAAATGGTATGTACGCTCGATCCTTCAGGAAACTTTGATGGATTATCAATTTCGATAGTTTCACCACCGGTTAATTGTATGCGATATGGTACGGTTGGTGCGGTTGAAATCAGTGAAACATTGTACTCTTGCTCAAGACGTTGTTTAAATACGTCAAGATGCAATAAGCCCAAGAATCCACAACGGAAACCAAAACCAAGCGCAACAGAAGTTTCTTTTTCAACGCGTACGCTTGCATCATTGAGCGTTAATTTCTCAATTGCATCACGCAATGTTTCATAATCACTTGCCTCGATTGGATAGAGTCCCGCAAATACCATTGGTCGTGCTGGACGGAAACCAGGAAGAATATCAACGGTTGTTTTTGGTTTATAAAGTGTATCACCAACACGTGCTTCCGCTACGTTTTTCATACCAGCGATAAGATAGCCTACTTGTCCGGTATACAATGCATTAGTCATTACTGGTTCTGGGTGCATGATGCCGAGTTCTAAAATTTCATACGTTTGTCCCGTATGAGCACTCATGATGGTGTCGCCAAATTTGATCGATCCATCAATAATCTCTATCAGACAAATCACGCCACGATACTCATCAAACCATGAATCAAAAAGTAATGCGCGAAACGGTTTAGTAGCACTGCCATTTGGTGCAGCTATGCGCTCAATTACAGTCGGCAAGATGCGATCAACACCTATACCAGTTTTAGCTGATGCAAGTAAAATCTCTTCCGCGGGAATATCGAGAATCTTCTCAAGTTGTCCCATCACACGTTGTGGGTCAGCATTGGCCATATCAATTTTGTTAATAATGGGAATAATCGTTAAATTTTGTTCAAACGCAAGATAGAAATTTGCAAGAGTCTGTGCTTGTATGCCTTGTGCAGCATCAACAAGCAACAACGCTCCCTGACATGCATATAACGAACGAGAAACTTCGTAACTAAAATCAACGTGACCGGGGGTATCAATCAAATTAAGCAGATAGGTAACGCCATTATGATTATAAAAAAGTGATGCAGTTTGTGCTTTGACGGTGATACCGCGTTCTTTTTCTACTTGCAGCTTATCGAGAAATTGAGCTACTTTTTGGCGTGTTGAAATAGTTCCCGTCTGCTCGAGCAAACGATCGGCTAGAGTTGATTTACCATGATCAATATGGGCAATAATAGAAAAGTTTCTAATATGCTCTGGTTTAAACGTCGCAAGGTCAATGTTTTTGATTTCCATGATGATTTCGTGTTACCGTACAAATATTTTTACCGCAAGGTCATGGCCAATCGCGAAATTACAAGATTGCGCGGTGGTGACCAAAATTGGCCCTTTGGCTGAGGTTTGTTCAATTTTTTCTATTTCTGCGTTCGGACAAATGCCAACTGCATGAAGCCGTAACGTTTGCTCAGCATTACAGGCGATCGCAACGATGCGTGCTTTTGTATTTTTTTTGAGCTCTACCAAGGTCACATCCATCATATTACATTTTTTCTGGTTTAGAAAGTCCAAGCAACTCTAAACAGAGGCCAAATGTATTGCGTATAAGATAGAGCACTGCAAGGCGTGTTGTCGAGGTATTACTAGATTCTGAATCAATGATGCGATGATGTGCGTAATAATTATGAAAGTGCCCTGCAAGTTCAATCACATAATACGTCAGTAGATGTGTTTGATAGCTGGTGGTGATCGTTGCAATAATATCATGTAGTGACGCAATTTTTTTAAGCAGCGCAATCTCGCCCGTGCCAAGATTATGCATAGCGTGATTAAATTCAGCTACCTGCGTACGTTCAAGTGCCGCAACGATTGGTGCAAGTTCAGGTAGAGCACGTGCTTTTTCAAAGATACTGTTGCAGCGAACATATGCATACTGGACGTAGTATACTGGATTTTCGTCCGTTTTTTTGAGCGCTGTTGCAAGATCAAATTCAAGATGAGCATCTGCTTTGCGATGCAGATAAAAAAAGCGTGCGACATCAACACCGACCGTATCGATGATCTCTTGCAGTTCGGTAAAGTTACCCGCACGTTTTGACATGCGTACCGCTTCATCCCCTTTAGTAATCGTGACCAGCTGATACAAAATCACGTCAAGTTTATCATCGGGATAACCAAGTGCTGCCATGGTTGCTTTGAGGCGCCTGACATAGCCATGATGGTCTTGTCCCAAGATGTCGATCAAATTGGTAAAGCCGCGATCAAATTTTTGTTTGTGATAGGCAATGTCTGCGGCGATATAGGTGAGTTCGCCATCTTGTTTGCGAATCACGCGATCTTTATCATCGCCAAACAAAGTTGACTTAAACCAGAGTGCGCCATCTTTTTCGTAGACCAACTCTTTTTCGAGTAACAATGCAATTGCATCATTAATGGCACCATCAGTATGCAGTGTTTTCTCTGAGAACCATCGATCAAATAATACGCGATAACTAGTTAATGTTGATTTGATCATTGCAAGCAGGTGCGTTTTTGCATAATCAATAAAAAACTGCTGACTTTGCTCAAGTAGCGTATCCCCATATTCATTAATGCAGTGCTCGGCAAGCAAGATCAAATACTCACCGGCATAACCATCTTCAGGAAATGTGATCTGATGACCAAGCTTTTGAAGACAGCGTGTGCGAAGCGAATTACCAAGTTTGAGCATTTGGCTTCCCGCATCATTGATATAAAATTCACGAGATACCTCATAACCAACGAATTGCAGCAGTGTTGCGAGTACATCACCAATAATACCGCCACGACCATGACCAAGATGCAGCGGTCCTGTGGGATTTGCGCTTACGTATTCAAGCAAATATTTTTTAGGTTTCGTTGCGATCCCATAACGCATAAATGCATTAAGATCAGTAAAGAGCTCGCGTGCAGTAGTTTCCCATGCGTGCTTGGTAAGAAATAGGTTGATAAACCCGGGACCTGCAATTGCATATGAGGCGATATATTCTTGTAACAATGTATGATTTATTATGAGGGTTGCAATTTCTTGTGCCAACTCATTTGGTTTTTGCTTGAGCGTTTTTGCAAGTATCAGTGCTGCATTGCATGAAATATCACCAAACGATGGGTCTTTATCGACATTTAACGTAAAAAGACAAGTATCCCGTTGTTGGTCCGATAAATTATAGGTATCTGCAAGAAGTGTGCGAAGAGTCGTGGTGATGTGCGCGAGCGTGTTCATGGCGTTATGCATCCGGTACGTTACTAAATATAAAGCATTATGCAAGCAAGATTATAAGTTAAAATATAAGTATACCAGGTCTTTTAGGCAAAACAACGTAATTTACGGTGGCATTACGCGTTTACATGTCCCATTTGATATGCAGACCAAGCGATCCAGAAACCATTGGCACCTTCCAGGAATTTTTGCCCGTAAATGGATAATCATAGGCAATAGTCACCAATGGGGCAAATTGCGTTTTAAATAAGTAGTCAAGATCTAATTCAAACATGAAATGCAGCACGTGGCGGTCCCATTCTTCTAGCTGTTGTGTTCTGTTTGCAATTTGGTTTTGATTAGTACGATAAGGAACATTGCAGAGTCCATAGGCAGCTTCTTCGGCAATGAGGGTTGATAAGAAGGTACAATCTTGTACGTCGACACGAGTTTTTTCATGCTTGGTATAGCTATAACCAAGTAAGACGGAGATTCCTTTTAAGAATCGATCGGCTTTTATATAGCCACCCACATCCCAGAGTTCGCGCGGATCAACATCGACATGTGCTTTTTGAAATACGATTGGTCCGGATTGCGCACAATCTGTATAAAGTCGCAGGCAATTTTTTTTCGCAAGAAAGACATACGCACCGCCGGTAAAACCGAGCGCGAACCAATTTTTTACGCCGGCTTCAAGTTGCAGGCGAAAACCAATACTCCAGTGCTCTTCATAGCCAGCGGGGACTGAAAAAACAATTTGTTGGTTACGTAAATTAGTCACTGGAAAGGTTACGCCAATTTCTACTAAGCCATTAATATCGGAAAGAAAATTTTTTGGCATTTCTTTGTAACCATGCCAGCCGAGAAAGAGCGCAGGATCGCCCACACTTGTTTTACAAAATGGGGTGCATACCGGAAAGAGACAATTCTCTGCAAGTGCCGCATTAAAATCATTGGTTAAGAAATCTTGAAATTCGTCGGCATGTGGACTTTCTGGGCGTGTATTGTTGTGATACGAAATATTCGTTACTTCCAGTCGTTTAATCGGTAGGTACGCATACAGAAAAAATCCCCAGCATAAATTTTGCCACCAATCAATATCTACTTCTAATGTTTTAAATTTTCCACAAAAAGAAAGGGTGCCATCACCACAAATAAAATCAAAACTAGGGATAATGCCACCTTTGCTTAAAAATTCTTGCGTTACTGGTTTGATTAATGATGGATATAGACAGGGGTCTTCGGTTTCGACATTATAACCAATGCGATTAATATTTGCGCAACCAAATGAGTTGAGTACACTCCGTTTGTGTCCTTTGTGTGGTCCAAATTCATCTTCACCACTTCCACCACCGATGCGGATGCTGGTGAGTGTTTCCCATTCTGAGTTTACGGTAAGTGGCTGACCGTAGAAAAAGTTTGCGCGATAATATTGTGCAAGATCAAAGCCCTGCAAGAGCGTAAAACCATGCATAGAAACTATTATTATCAGGGGAATAATTAGAACATTCTTTTTTGCTAGTATCATACGGTGCCCTTCACTAATAGTATAAATGATTGCAGAGGCGTCTATTGCCGTGCACCTAAGTAGTGTATGATCAGGCAGATATGAAAGTGAAGGATTTACAATTTTTCTTGTATCATTTGTTGTGCTGCTGCACAAGAAGGATCAACATTGGTTGCAGAAGCATTAATTATTGGTTCTTTAGAAGCCGACAGGTTAGCTACGGGGAGTATTGCGATTTTTTCTAAAAAGAGCATGCATTGTTTTGGATACTCCTCAGGGTACATCGCAAGTATTTCGGTATGCTTTCCTTGTGGTGGCGTCCATGAATGGGTGACGTTTGGCGCAGATCTTCTTAATTTTTTAAATGCACGAAATTTAATAAATGCATCATTTTTGGCATGAATGAGACAAACTGGAATCGTAACATTTTTGATAGAATCCATCGGGGTTACTTTTTGCATTTTCCATCGATAGGTTTTTTTAATAATATAGGTTGTTGGTTGACGATACATTAAAAAAGGAAACATTGCATAAAATCCGGACATGCGTTTTATTTGTTTACTCAGCGATTCGAATGACGATTGCAGAATCAATGCATCAAACATATGTCGTTTTGCTTCAGCTTCGATGAGCGTTGCCGCGCCGAGTGAGATGCCGAAACCATAGAGTGGTAAATTGCGCGTTTTCTCATCTTGTTTTATAAAATCTACTGCAGCATACACTTCATAAATTTCGTCTTTACCCATAGTAGTATATTGTTTTCTACCATCTCGCCCATGGCGACGAAAGTCAAAACGAAGAGTGTGATATTCATCAAAGACTAAGTCATCATAGGGAATCATAAAGTTTTTATCTTTTGCCGCCGGATGACAAAGAATAATGACGCCTTTAGGTTCTTTGGGGGTAAGCGCTAAAATGCCGCGGCGAGTGATGCCATCTTCGGTATGCAGCTCTATGGGAATTTCTTGCTTTTTACAGCGACGCACGCGACGCAGATAATTTTTATGCCAGTTGCTAAAATCTGGTCGGGCAAATGCAGACTGTTTTTGTGTAGATTTAGGGGGTGCTTGCGGACGCTTGACCACGAGGAAACCAGCTTCATCATCATTCATGAAAGCCCATGAGATCCCCGTACCTAACAAGGAGCAAACGGCTATTGTGATGATGACTTTCAAAGTGGTTTTTTTGTACTTCATTCTTACAGTGCAATATTGTATGCTAATTAATACTTAGCGTAGTTAACAACTCTATCCATACCCCTTATAACGAGCGTATATATATAAAATGATAAAGCGTATTGTTCAGTTTTGCAAGAAAGTATCGTGGCGCGTCGAAATTTTTACGCTGGCAAACATACTTACGCTCTTAAGAATTGTTCTCACTCCCTTTTTGGCTATGGCTATTATGCACCGGTCATGGACGATGGCATTATCATTACTACTTATTGCCGGTATAACCGATGTGCTTGATGGTTACCTTGCCCGACTCTTCGGAGAGTCAACGCTGCTTGGACAGTGCCTTGACCCCATTGCCGATAAATTTTTACTCATAACCTGTTTTTTATCATTAGCCCTGGTTAAACCATTGGCGCTTCATATACCGTATTGGTTTGTTGCACTCGTGCTGCTGCGTGAACTTATTATTATCAGCGGGAGCCTGACCTTGTTATTACGGCAACGTAAAATTGATGAGACGCTCTCAATTATTTCTCCAACCTGGTGGGGCAAGTGCACGACCTTCTTTCAGCTTCTTTTTATTGGGTGGCTAATCATGTGCTATGTGTTCTCATGGCAACCAGCTAAAACCTATTTTGTAACCCTCACTTTTATTTCTTTATTTTCATTAGTTTCTCTTGGACAGTATATTCGAATTGGATTACACTACCTGCGTCGTTATTGGTAATAATCAGGTTCAATAGAGTATTTGAGGGGAAAGTATATGAAAAAAATAATATCATCGATCATG
>CAYPYR010000024.1:0-6140 GCA_964415095.1 uncultured Pseudomonadota bacterium
ACTTACGCGCATCAGTAAAAACCGACCCTCAATTTTCACGCAGGGACGACGATTTAATAACTACCCTTAATCTTACCTATCCCCAATTAGTGCTTGGCTGCCAAGTTGAGATTGAAAATATCAATGGCGTCAAAGAGACTATTAAGATACCTAAGGGGTGCCAAGTTGGTCATGAAATTTCACTCGTTGGTAAAGGATTTACCAGCATTCGTACCAATCGACGCGGTAATTTGATCGTTATTACGAATTGTGATATTCCAAAGAAATTGAGCGATGAGACCAAAGAAGCGCTTAAAACCTATGCTGAAAAGCTCGGGAATGAAAGCCAAAATAAAGAAGGCGGCATTTCCGGATTCTTTAAGAAGTTTCTTGGGTAATCGTTATTAGCTATTAGATAGTTACCCGTTTTTATTTATAGATTCTTTGAGTAAAATCAATGGGATCCAGAGTAAAAAACGGGTAGCTATACCTGCAAAATTCCATATAATCATCTTTCCCCTCTTTCTTTTTACCCAGTTTTATCCAACTATAAATATTTTCACATTGACAATTTTCACCTAAATGGTAGGCTAAAATCATATATTATACTTATTCTATAAGCGTATCTGTGGGGGTACCTATGAAACATTTATTACGTTATTTCTTATTATTGATCTCTTTTGGAGGTCTATTTTCACGCATTTTGCCAGATGATCTTTCATTAAAACAAATTCAACAATATGTTGAACAAAGAGCTCCAAATTTTCTTCATGATTTTGAAAAGAAAAATAAGGAAGAACGAAATGCTATTCTAAGAGATTTAAAACGAGATACACTTTTTTCTTTAGTACAAAATGAATGCCGAATTAAAGATGGAAAAATTTCTGTAAATTTTGCATCAAAAAAAGATACAAAAAACAATCTTAATCAAGCTATTTTAAATTATAACCTTGAGCATGATGAAAAACCTCAAATTAAGAAATCTTGGTTTTCTAAACTCACATCATATTTTTCTTCTAAAGCTTCTTCTTTCAAAAATTATTCATCACAATGGTGGTCTCGATTAAGAAATAAGGCTACAGATTCTGATATTCAACCGCAATATAATAATTTGAAACTCTATAAGCAGTATAAAAATAAGCAATCTGAAAACAATGATAATTTAGTCCCCTTGGAAACATTAAAACAAGGAGATGCTTGGTCCTGCGGTGGACATGTATTATTTAATAGCGTTAGACTTAATGAATGGGTATCAAACGCTCAGAACAACAAAAGCGATATTCAACAAACTGATGATTATAATTTAGAAAGTTTTGCTGAATTTTATAATCGAAAAATTGCTCGTAAAATATTAAAAAACGAATTAGAAATAATACGAGATAAAAAAACAAACTTATTACGTTTCAACTCTGATAATCTCATAATCAATCATCTAGATAATCAACAACTCGAGATTTTAGCTAAAGAATTATTACCACAAAACAATTTTTATATTTTATCTAAAGAAGAAACATCAGGTCTTTTCTCTAGCAAAATGCACATAAAACTACAAAATGAAGAATTTATTGTGGCTGCTGAAGAGCAACCTTCTTTTACTAAAGAAAAATTAGAAGAAATAAAAGATAATTACTATGCAGCTGTCCGTTCAAATCAAGTACAGCATCCATTGCATTTCTTTTGCTTACATGCAGGCCAAGGAATGAGAAATCATTGGATTTTAGTTTCAATTTATTCTTTAGATAAACAAAATTTTCAAATGTCCGTAATGGATTCTTTATCTTATGATAATCGTGATTTTACCAATTATTTATCTGAGATTTTTTCAAGAAATAATGAAGACGAACCTGACTATTTGCCAGAAAAAGATATTGCACAAGATAGTATCATCAATGACCAATATGTTGCAGCAAACAAAAGTAAAAAAATTGATGAAGAAGAAAAAGAAAGTAAAAAATTACGGCAATTGTTTAATACACAATATAATAATACGTCTAAATCTATTGTTTTTACTCATTCTCAACTTCAAAAAGACTGCAATTCAGATCAGTCAGCGAGTAAAGAAAATGATAGCTATATAACATTTGAAGAACTTTCAAATAAAATAAGCAATAATCAAAAAACATGTCTTGAAAAAATAGATCGTGCGCTCAAACGAAAAAAAGAGAATATCGCTGATCTCAATGATGAAGAAAAACGTATTATTAGCCTACCTCACTCCCTATCAGATCTTTCAATTTCTCAGGTTCGCAGTTTACGACAATTGAATACCTGGGAATGTGGATTTTATGGTCTTTATAACGCACAATTCATTGAAGATACTATAAAAAATGCACATATAAAAAGCCCACGAACTCCTCAAAGCATTGATGCAATTTTTACTCAGATCAATCATGAAGAATACTCATATGATCATTTTGCAGAATTTTATGAAAATAACATCGTGAAACAGATTTATCAGAATCACGCTTTAGAAATTGATCCGTGCAGTAATTTACCCTGCCCGGTCAACGGACTTGAACCTGATCAACGCGAAAATTGTCTTGATACACAAACAGTACAAACAATTTTATCTGATCATTATGTTGACTCTGATGGTAAAGATCGATTTATTGTGCTAACTGCTCCAGAAGGTATCAAGTATTTTGTGGAAAATGCTCAATATACAGAAAGAGTGCTATATGGTCGTGAATATCCGATGATAGCATCAAAAAACATTATTACAGAGACCGCATTTAAATTCCGAGAAAATATTGCACAACAAAAATTGGTTGAACCATGTCATTTTCTTTGTCAACTTGATGGTACCATATCAGGATCAGGGCATTGGATTCTCATTAGTATTGTACAAAATCCTTGGAATCGATCAGCTCGCCCATACCTAATTGTGATGGATCCATTTAACGATGTAATACCAGAAAAACCGGGCAACTTAAAATATAAATACATTAAGATGCTTTACCGATTGTTTGTTGATTTAGATGCATTCTCTAAAAAGCAATCACAAAAAAACTGTGCAATATTATAAAAACTTTTGACAAATTTGATGTGAAAATAAAAAAGAGAGTGGCTCGCAAATTTGCGAGCCACTCTCTTTTTAATGTATAACGCGATACCCCAAATTCACAAACGTAAATCCTAAATCATGTAACATTTGCGGGTTCCAAATATTCCGTGCATCAACCACTATTTTCTGTTTTACCATCCCGGCAACGCGGGTAAGATCCATACCTTTAAACTCATCCCATGGTGTGAGCAGCATAATTGCATCTGCATCTTTTAACGTATCATAGGCAGTTTGATGATACGTAACCTTAGGAAAAAGTGTTGCCATGTGCTGCATTGATGCCGGATCATACGCATGCACTTGTGCACCATCTTGGAGCAGGCGCTCAAGCGCATTAATAGCCGGTGAAAAACGTATGTCATCCGTGTCTTGCTTAAATGAAAGACCCAGAATTGCAATATGTTTATTCTTTACTACACCACCAAGCAACTGATACAACATAGAAACCACTTGTTCTTTTTGTTGTTCATTTGCGGCAATCACTGCTTTCACAATTGATAGATCAACCCCAACGGCATCAGCAATCTTTGCAAGCGCATTCGTGTCTTTTGGTAAACATGAACCACCATATCCTGGTCCGGGAATAATCTCTCTCATTGGCAATAAATCATCACTATAGCCAATACCTGAAATGACCGAGAAAATATTTGCGCCAACGGCATTGCAGAGCATCGCAATCTGATTGGCATACGCAATCTTAACTGCTGAAAAAGCATTCCAAGAATACTTAATAGTCTCAGCGGTCGTATTATCGGTAACGATAATTGGCAAGCCACGTTCAAGAAATGGTTGATAAAATTGCTTCATCGTAGCAATCGTTGATTCTTCTCGTGCACCAACCACAATAGGATTGCGATTAATGAAATCCGCAAGCGCACTTCCCTCACGCAAAAACTCGGGATTTGAAACAATTGAAAGCGCTATCTTTGGATCCATACGCTCTGTCAAATAATCACGTAACCGCTGTGCGGTACCAATCGGGACCGTACTTTTGATGCAAATAATTTTATCTTCAGTTACATACTCTGCAATACTATCTGCAACCGCAAAGAGCGCTCTTAAATCAGCATGACCATCTTCTTGCATCGGCGTACCAACGGCAATAAAAATAATATCACTCTCCGCAATAGCAGTTGCCATGTCAGACGTAAAGTGCAGACGATCTGCGGCAAGATTTTTTTGCAGCAGTTCTTGTACGCCATGTTCAAGAATCGGCATTTGTCCTTCTTGTAACATATTGATCTTACGTATCGCAACTGACGCCGATCGTTCATCAATATCAACACAGGTTACGTTATTGCCATATTCAGCAAAAATCACACTTGAGACCAGACCAACATAGCCAGCTCCAATTACCGTTACACGAAAAATTGGTTTTTGCGCAATAATAGTAACTGCTGATAATGCGAGTACAACAACAAAAAATATTTTCTGTTGTTTATTTTTATATATGCAGTACATGTAGTCCCCGATCTAGAAATCAATTATTTCAATGTACTCAATAACGACATCGCTACCCCAAATCCACCTAATGTACCGAGCAAAAATGGAACGTTTGAGCATTCTTTGTGCTCATCGTCTATTTCTGTTGCATCAAACTTATATTCAAACTCATCATTGCTTTTGCTTTTGTGCGCAAGCATTGTTGAGAATGGGTTGACATCTGTTTTTGCAATACCAAAACAAAGGCCTAAGCTATCGAGATCAATTTTGCGTCCCCAAATGTATGCAAGATCTTCAATAGTTGATACCGTAATTGCCGCTATCTGTGCAAGCACCGTCTTGGTAGGATAAAGTACCACATTAAGATTATCAGGGAATAACCACTCCCCTTTACCGCCAGTAAATTGCCATGCATAAATACTATTCTCATCACCACCAGATGCTAGTTGCATAAATGGTGGATACATTTTCCGTTGTGCATATGGTCGCCATTTATTTTTAGATACACCTAAATAAAAACCATGCGCCTTTGTTTGTTCTAAACGAGCCCGGCAAAGTGCTAAATCGACTGATTTTACAAACACACTCGAATCATTAGCAAAGAGGATATAGTCTGAAGGATATTTGGTGCAAGCACGATGTACTATTGTTCTAATGATATCAGGAGAATGTTTAGTTGAGAGCTTAATGAACGCATGTTGTGGATATGTTTCTTCAAGTATTTTATAACCTGATTTCATTGCTTTTGTTGCTTGATAAATAATTACGGTATGCGTAATCCCCTGTACCAATTTCTGGGCACTTTCAAGTGTTTCTTTTAATGCAACAGGATTATCCTTAGAATAAATTACCATGTTGATGCGTTCTTTTGGTGCTTCTTGTTTTAAATACTGATTCAAGTCCCCAGTAAGCTGGGCATATTTGTCTTTATATTGTCGTAATATAGTATGCTGCAGGGCACGCTCTTCTTCGGTAGACACATTTTCAGTATTAAGCGCGTTCATGCGATTAACCATATAAAGAATTTCTTCTATATATAAACAATGCTCACGCGCCATTTCAACCATTGGATACATGATTGCAAGATCGCTACAGGTATGAAATGGCATACCGGCAAACAATAAATCTTGCAGATGAATTTTTTTGTACAACCATGCATAATAGGTGCGCAGCATTGAGGTATAATACCCATCGGTGCGATAGATATTATTGGCAAGCACTTCTTCAGGTAATGGTTTTGATTGACCGATCGTTCCTTGCGGTACTCGTTTGAACTGACCAAATGTTAACCACACGTTACTATCTTGATAAGCACGATTGAGTGTTTTCAGCACGCGCGTATGTGCATACCAATCATCACCATCAAGTTCACAGATGATCTTATGATTTGCGATGCTATGAAATACATGATAACGATTCAGTAATGCGCCAATGCGTTCTTTATTACGTATCAGCGTAAAACGATCGCGCCTTGGATGGTTTCGTATATATGCTGCAACAAGATCCGCCGTACCATCAGTTGATGCATCATCAATATAGATTACGTGAAATTTCTCGTAATCTTGATCAAGCGCTGAATCGATATTAAGGCGATACCATTCTTTATTGTTATGCGAAGGAATAACGATAACAAACTCTTTGTCGTGAGCAAAAT
>CAYPYR010000024.1:6240-14081 GCA_964415095.1 uncultured Pseudomonadota bacterium
CCCAAAAGCATGGTAGCGATCATTATGAGAAAAATATTACGCTTCATACCATCTCCTTATACTTATCTAGTTAATTTTTTGCATTACCTGAGCTTTATACTTATTTATTTTGATAATGTAATCCTAATGCAGCAGCACTACCAAGTAATGCACCAAACGCAACGCGTGACCATAAACCGCTTACCCCTTTTTTAACTTGATCGATCATACGCGTCATCGTGATTTGAACAAAACTGCAATATGGATCTTCATACGTATCAAATAAATCTTCTTCTTCAATAATTAATGGATTTTGTTGTGCCGCCGCCCGTCCTTGTGCCAGTACAACACTATCAAGATCAATGATACGTGCCCAAACATAGCGCAATACACTAAATGTTTTGAATTCAATCAGATTGATGAGATTTTCTGCTATAGAGCGACGATAGATGGTCATATCAAGGTTACGCGGGAAATGCCATGCTGCAAGACCACCAGAGAGTTGCCAACCGTATATTGTATGCTTTTCACCTGATTCAGTAAGCGTAATAAAATGCGGCAATAACTTGCGATCAGCGTATGGTCGGTGAATATTTTTTGCTACCGTGCTATAAAATGCATGCGCAGATGTTTGATTCATGACCTTGATAATCGCATCACTTTCTAACTTATGGGTAAATATTCGTTCATCAGTACCAAGCAGCACAAAGTCGGTATTAAGATCAGTTAAACTTTGAAGCAACAATGCTTTTAACGTGGTATCGGGACATAATTGCAAGAAGGTAAAATTTTTATATTTCGTCTTGATCTGCTCATATGCGTCTAACGTGCTCGGCGTCGCTGCATACACAATAATCATCTTGTTAAGTTGCACGCGGTGCTGCATAGATTTAAGTGTTTTCTTGAGTGCTCGTGGAGTCTTATGTGAATACAGTATTGCACCAATGGTTTGTTGGTGATGCTCGGTAAATTCTTTTGAAAGATCGGTAATAGGTTGATATTTATGTTTATATTGACGAATGATGCGATCATTCATTTCACGTTCTTGCGTCGGAATCACATTTTCTGTATTCAATTCGTTGTAACGATTCACGATATAGAGAACATCATCAATATAACGCGCATGATTTACCGCCATTTCTACCATGGGATACATAGTAGCTATATCAGTACCCGTGCTAAACGGTTTGCCTTTAAAGAGTAAATCTTGCAGATTAATTTTTTTATACAGCCAAGCATAGTAGGTGCGTAACATTGAAGTATAATACCCATCAACGCGATAGACATTATTATCGAGTACTGGTTTAGCAATAGGATGCGACTGCCCTATCGTATTATTTGGTACCCGTTTGAATTGACCAAACGTGAGCCATACATTTGGATCAGCATATTCTTTATTAAGTCGGGTGAGCACATTTTCGTCCGCATACCAATCATCTCCATCAAGTTCACAAATAATCTTATGATCGGCAATAGTATGGAAAACACGATAGCGATTAAGCATCGCACCAAGACGTTCTTTATTTCTAATCAAGGTTATACGATCGCGACGTGGATGTTGTTTAATATATTGTTCTACCAGATGACCAGTACCATCAGTTGATGCATCATCAATATATATAACCTGAAAATGCTCATATGCCTGATTGAGCGCAGAATCAATATTATGTTGATACCACTCTCTATTATTATACGATGGTATAACAATCACGAATTCTTTATCTCGTTTGCCAAATACCGTGTCAAATACTTGATTAGTTTGCTCGGCTATTAACGAATTCAAGATTAAACACCATGATATAACCAATGATACAATAAGTTTGCGCATCGTACTCCCCTTTTAGTGATAGGCAAATTGACAACAAGTGTAATACCCAGTTTACTCCCTTGTTGAGTACGTTATGAATAATTTTATATTTTTATTACGCACGTTACCTATAAACTTACGGTAAAAGGAGTTTAAAATGCGTTTATTAATTGTCGGAAGTTATCTACTATTAATGGTATTTTTACCACAACTTGGTGCCCGAAATTATATTGTACATAAAGATATTCGCTATGATCGTGGAGCAGCACCGCAAAAGATTGCTTTTCTATTTTTAACCGTAGACAATATTTACCATGAATCTTTTTGGCAACAATTTTTAAACGGTCATGAAGATCAGTACTCGCTCTATATCCATGCAAAAAACAGCATTACTTCGCCATTTTTTTCACCGCACGTGATTCGTGCCAAAGTACGTACGAACTGGTATCACACCATGCAAGCACAAGTAGCACTGCTGCGTGCAGCGCTACAGGATCCACATAACGACAAATTTATTTTTGTTTCAGAATCTTGTGTGCCAATACAGCCGTTTTCATATTTTTTTACAACATTGATTAATCAAGATGCAAGCATCATGCGCTTCTGGCCTAATGATCGATCGGCACCCAAACGATCATTGGCAAAGCTACCTCAACCATATCGCTATGCTAATCAGCAATGGATTATCTTAAATCGTAAACATGCAACACTTATGGCATATGATCAAAAATACCTAACACTTATCGCTGAGTATGATTGTGATAATGAACACTATCCTTCAAGCTTTTTGGCATTAAGCAATAAACTGAGCGAAGTTAAAAATCAATTAAGTACATTGGTAGATTGGGAGCGTGCTGAAGAAGGCGCTCATCCCTATATTTTTAAAAATTTTATTGAGAATCCACAGGATTTAGAAATAATACAGCAAGCGCATGATGATGGACTTTTTTTTGTGCGCAAGGTTGCCGCATCTTGTGATACGACACCATTATTACCATGTATTATTAATCGAAACGCATGAACTCATCAAGCGAGATCATACCGTCAGCAAGATATTGCTGCAAATACTCAGTAATGGTGACAAAACCATCAGCACGTGCTTGCGCAAGCAATAGATCAATTGATGCGCCACTTGAAATAAGCGCGCGAAATGCATCCGTAAGATTCAGCAATTCCCCGACAGCCACTCGTCCACTATAACCAGTATCGTTACAGTGATGACAACCTTCTGCACGAAATAATTGTATGTCAGGATTATGAGATAATTGTTGATAGCGTGCACTATCAACATGGGAAACCACTTTACAAGCTCCGCATAATATACGCACCAGACGCTGGGCGAGTACCATGGTAAGCGACGCATTAATCAAATATGGCTCAATGCCCATATCAAGCAGTCGGGCAATTGCACCAATGGCACTATTAGTATGCAGTGTACTCATGACCACATGTCCGGTAAGTGATGCTTGCAGCGCCATGTGCACCGTTTCTTTATCGCGAATCTCACCAATCATGATCACATCAGGATCTTGCCGCAGCATCGCACGTAATCCATTTTCAAATGAAAAACCTGCTTTGACATTCACCTGACTCTGCGTAATACCAGCAAGGTGATACTCAACCGGATCTTCCATAGTCATGATATTGCGCTCGGCACTATTGAGTTGCCCAAGCATCGCATATAACGTCGTGGTCTTTCCGGAACCAGTCGGCCCCGTTACTAAGAAAAATCCACTGGCGCGCGATAAAAATGAATTAATACTCTCTGTTATGGCAGATGAAAAGCCGAGTGATGCTAAGGGCGTTTCACTGTGTGCACGATCAAGAATACGAATAACTATTTTTTCACCATGAATACTCGGAAAGGTTGCAACGCGAAGATCAAATAAGCGCATTTTAGTATCCTGCATTCTGATCGCCAGTTGCAGTTTACCATCTTGCGGTATGCGTTGCTGCGCTATATCAAGCTGAGCGAGCACTTTAAGTCGTGAAACAACGGCATGCATCCAATCGATGGCAATCGTATTATGATCATAGAGCGTGCCGTTTATGCGAAATCGCACACGCAATATTGTTTCGGTTGGTTCTAAGTGGATATCTGATGCACTCGCGTGCAATGCTGATGACAAAAGTTCATCCACTAACGTGATCACAAAATGTTCATGTTGATCATCTTTTTCAGCGGTAGACAAATAATAAAGTTGGTCATCAGCACCAGATCGAATCATGATATGCTCTCAATCGCACTAGCCAATACTATACCCTAAGAAAAGCCCTATGCTTGTACAAATAACTACAAAGATATTAGAAGTTATCCAGCACCATAACGATGCTACCACGGTCTTTACTTCAGTTTGTTCAAGAGATACACCTAAAAATTGTCGTACCCCAGCCCAATCAACCGTCATAAGATTGTTGTAACTTAAAATCCAATAAATAGCTCCGGTTACAATAAACCAGCCTATGATAAATTTAAATTGTCGCTTGAAGAAAAACCCGATCGCACATGCAATCCCGGCAAAAACGACTCCTTGCGCCAAAACATGCGACGTAAGCCCCACTTTTGCCAGATACTCGTCTATCTGCATTTTTTTGATCGCCTCGTCAAGCCAGGCAATAACTGTTTCCATTTTGTATCCCTTTTCTAAATAAGATCAATAATTTCTTTAACTTTTCTCTACTAATATTCTTTTGTACTTCCATGCTAACAAATTCTATTAGAATATTTCTATATTTTCTGAAAAGATAGATTTATTATAATAAAAAAGGAGCGATTACCGTTGAGCGGTAGTCACCCCTTTTATAAATTACGCTAAAGCAAGATAGAGAATTAGAGCGCTGCTTCTTTTAATTCTTTACCTGGGCGGAATTTAGGAACACGTTTTGCAGGAATGTTCATCTTCTTGCCGGTAGCTGGATTAATACCAACGCGTGCTTTACGTTTCATTACATCGAATGTTCCGAATCCGGTTAATGCAACTGCTTTGCCTTTTTTGAGTGATTTTTCAACCGTATCAATAAAAGCTTCTAATGCACGTTTGCAATCAGCTTTGGTCATTTTTGTTTTGACCGATATTTGATCAATGAGTTCAGCTTTATTCATTGTGTACCCTCACATGGTTATGATTATGAAAACGTCCATATAAATTCAACTAACAGACCTCATTTCTAAAATTTCTTCACTGAGAATCTCGCATTCATAAGAATTTGTCAAGAATCTACCAAAAACATCGCTAGTACTAAGTATATTACGTTATTTTTGCGTTATGATTTTCATGCTATCTCGATGTGATGGTTTGAGTTCGAATGGTTCGACAAGCTCACCACGAACGGGACAGGAAATTTGTTTGCCGAGTTTTCCAGCTGCACAGAATTTAAAATTTTGCGATGATCATGGTTTCCCCCGCTCATCCTGAGCTTGTCGAAGGACATGGGCGAGATAGTTTTGATAGATTAGAAAAATTAAAGATTAGATAAAAAATGGTGCCGAGAGCCGGACTCGAACCGGCACGGTTGTTACACCGAAGGATTTTAAGTCCTTTGCGTCTACCAATTCCGCCATCCCGGCACTTATTTTTATATGATATTTGGAGGCGGCACCCGGAATCGAACCGGGGATCACGGTTTTGCAGACCATTGCCTTACCTCTTGGCTATGCCGCCCTGCGAATCAATTGCTCATTTGAGCGGTATCATCATACCGCTTTCTGCGAAGAATGACAATATTTTCTTTAACATCAGCAACATGTTCGCCTTCTAGATTCACCGGGCCTGCATCATGAATGGTAACATATTGAAACGTACCAATCAACTCATCCGGTCCATTAAATAATACGCGAATATTCCCCGCTGTACGTGCAAGTAAGTTACCATCGAATCTTTTTTCAACAAGCACGCGCATTGTCTTGCCAATGTTTTTGCGATTATTCTCAAGACAGGTTGCTTGGTGCTGCACATTGAGTGCTTCAAGGCGCCGCTGCTTAACTTCT
The DNA here is from genome assembly GCA_964415095.1 of uncultured Pseudomonadota bacterium. Lineage (GTDB taxonomy): Bacteria > Babelota > Babeliae > Babelales > UBA12411 > CAYPYR01. Next base: position 12,015 of record CAYPYR010000024.1, read on the forward strand.
GCTGGTACTGGATCACCAAGTTTTAATGCACGGGTATAACGTCGTGGTGAATACATAAATGAAAATATCAAATCATACCGTACCCTATCCATCACCGCACGGGTACCTTCATAATCAACATCTTCTTCACCAGGAAATCCGACAATGATATCGGTTGTGATTGTTGCACTGGGCATGCGTTCACGAATTTTATCAACAATTGAAAGATAATGTTCAACGGAATACGTTCGTTTCATCGCGTCTAAAATTCTATCCGAACCCGCTTGCAATGGTAGATGCACCCACCAGCATAATTTTTCCGGATACTTCGCCATGGTATCAAGTACATCATCCGTCATATCTTTGGGATGCGGGCTAATATAGCGTACCCAAAACTCGCCGGGAATTTGCGCAACGGTTTCAAGCAACGTAGCAAAGTTTGCACCCGTTTCTGGATCTTTAAATGAATTTACGTTTTGACCAATAAGCGTAATCTCTTTTGCGCCCTGTAATACTTCACGCTCAACGCGTGCAACAATTTCTTGTACGGCAAAACTTTTTTCACGACCACGAGTAAATGGCACTATGCAATAACTGCAATAGTTATCACAACCGCTCATGATATTGATAAATGCACGCTTAACTTCTAATGCACGTTTTGCAACAACTGGCATCTCATCATTGGTATCTTCATCTACTACACAGCTTGCTTTTACTGCGGGTACTAATTTGCGCTCTGCAACATGCGCCTTTATATCACGATCTTGGTTGAGAAAGTGTTTTGCGGAAAATAAATCCGGACTATTAAGCACTAACTGCTTTGCCGTCTCAAGATTCATCACCACTTCCACCAGATAGGCATGCAGTGCGCCAACTTCTTCTCGTGCACCAAATACAAAACTTATATGGGCAAATCGGTCGTAAATCTCTTTTTTGCGATAGCTTGCCACGCAACCGATTACACCGATGCGTATGTATGGGCGACCTTCTTTGAGTTCAAGCAAGCTTCCCAAGTAGGAATAAAGCTTTTGTTCTGCTTTTTCACGGATTGCACAGGTATTAACGATGATAAGATCTGCTTCTGCTTCGGTATCTACCGTTATGCAGCCCAGATCATTGAGATAGGAAATTAATTGGTCGGAGTCGGCAACGTTTGCCTGACAGCCGTATGTTTTAAAATATATGGTAATCATGGGACTTAGTATACCGTAAGCTGCAAAAGGCTCAAGGAATTACCTGGTTACCGCCTCATTTTCTCCTGTTTTTATATTGTATTTACAAATAGAATAAATTATAGATAGGCTATAGATAGAAAATTTTTATTTATTATTACTGTAGTTACTGGAGTTAAGATATGAAATTGTCAGTCCGAACATTTATCCGCTCTGTGAGAATTCTGCTCATCACCCTTGCATGGATGACGACTACCATCATGCCTCTCACCGTAAATCTCACTTATAAAGATGCTGACGGCAATATACAAACCTTCGCGTCACTTGAAGAAGAAACTGCTCGCACTTCGGTAACACTCGCAGATGCTCTCGCAGCTTTCCCAGGCCATGAAGAAGAAATCAACATGCCTGCACAACAATTATTTACACTCATTTCACCAAAAAAATTCGAAAAACATTTTAAGCCACTCATGAAACTTGTTGCTGACGAACTTGCCAAAGAATATAACCAAAATGTTCTACGTCCCTCCAAAGCATCAATCAATCGTGTTAAAGAAATGCTTGCAACAAAAAATATCGACACAATTGCTGACAGCATTCAAGTCGCTAACTATTTAGAAATTCCAGAAATTTATCAAGCGGGCATCGAAATTGCTGTTGCAAAACTAATCCCTGATAATCCCAACACATTTTGTGAGACCATTAAACATTTTAATAAAATTGCGATATCAGAAGATTTACTCATTGAACCAATGGATAAATTAATTGCCGCTTTTATGATCGAAGATTCAAAACGTAAAAATGGATGCGCAAAAATAATTGTATCTTTGTTGCCACATTTGTTTGAAAGCTGGAAATCTGCACATACACTTGAAGTGCATACTGAGTCGATTAGTTTTGTTGCATTCAGTCCTGA
>CAYPYR010000025.1:0-5110 GCA_964415095.1 uncultured Pseudomonadota bacterium
ACAAAGAAGCCAGGTGTCTTTTTCTCAATCTCATTAAAGATTTGTTTAACGTCATCGTTAGCAATATCAGTAAGTTCTAAATACAAGAATGGTATATTGTTAACCGGAGTAATTTGAGATTGCCATTCTGGAATTTGTGCTTTCCAAACTTGTTTGCGCAGCTGCTTAATTTCTTTAAGCGTTTCGTGATGATTCTCATCAAACTTCTCAATCGCATCAAGAATCCCTGATTGTTTAACTTTAAACTTCTCAGTGAGCGCTTTAGCAATATTAAAACTTTCTTGGAATATACGTACTGCTTCAGGACCAGTTACAGCAACAATGCGACGTACGCCAGAAGAAAGTGCAATCTCACTCGTTATTTTAAAGCTACCAATAATCCCCGTGCTTGAGGCATGGGTACCACCACAAAGCTCTGCAGAGAATCCAGGAATTTCAATAACGCGTACTGACTCCGGATTATATTTCTCACCAAAGAATGATATAACGCCAGACTGTTTTGCATCAGCAAGTGTAGTAACAAAGATCTTGGTTTTGATGTCTTCTTGGATCTTTTGATTAATAATATTTTCAACTTGCGCGATTTGCGAGAGTGTCATTGGTTCATGATTGGTAAAATCAAAACGTAAATAATCAGGTGCAACGACAGAACCAGCTTGCTTTACTTGTGTGCCCAAGACTTGAATGAGTGCTGCTTGCAACATATGCGTTGCCGTGTGGTTGCGTACGGTATTCATCCGTTTATAACCATCAACGATGCAATGTGCACTATCGCCAACGCTAAATTCACCCATCTTGGCATCTTGATGTTCTACGCGTGCATTATCCCACAGTGAAATTTGGGCTGCAATTGCTGTGCCAACTTTTTTTAGATCAAGTAATTGATAAGTAACATTATTGATGGTTATCCAACCACTGTCATTGATTTGACCACCACATTCGACATAAAACGGTGATATTTCAGTAACGATCCAGGCCGTATCATCTGATTTTTCTACAAACGTAATTGGGCTGGTGCTCTCAAGTGTTTCATAACCGACAAACTTGGTAGTAAGCGATGCAGGGATATCAAGTTTAACGGAAACTTGCGCTGATTTTTTACCTGACTGTGCTTGCTGGCGCGTCATCTCTTGTTCAAAACCGAGTGCATCAACAGAGAAATTATTTTCTTGTGCAATAATATTAGTGATCTCAAGCGGAAAGCCATACGTATCATAGAGTTTGAACGCAAAGGTGCCTTCAATAACGGTACTATTCTTCTTGCGTTGTTCAGCTAAGTAACGATCAAGTATTTGTTGACCATTCAATAAATTGCTACTAAAACGATCGATTTCGTTTTGAAGCAAGGTCAAGATCAGCACTTTGTTGGTAGTAAGTTCGGGATAGACACTTGAGAAGAATGAAATAAATTCTTGTGCAAGTTTTGGAAACAAGGTGCGATCATCAGAAAGTTTTTGTGCAAATAGTGCTGCACGGCGAATAATCTTACGCAACACATAACCACGACCATCGTTGGATGGTGTGCAACTGTCAGCAATTAACAGCGAACTTGAACGCACATGGTCACACAATACATGAAATGCTGCTTGCAAGTACGTTGAACTCTTTGCATAATCACGACCAGTGAGTTGTTCAATTTTTTTAATGAGATCAGTAAACACATCAGTTTGATAGACTGAATCTTTCTTTTGCATGATGGTGCAAAGACGCTCGAACCCCATACCAGTATCAACACCAGGTTTTGCAAGCGGGGAGAGTGTTCCATCAGCTTGTCGGTCATACTGCATGAATACCAGGTTCCATACTTCCATATAGCGTGAGCAATCACAACCAGGCTTGCATGATGCACCGCAGCTGTACTTTGCGCCACGATCAACTAAAATTTCAGTGCAGGGACCGCATGGACCAGTGTCACCCATTTGCCAGAAGTTCTCTGATGCGCCCAAACGAGAAATCTTTTCTTGCGGAACGCCTATTTGTTCATGCCAAATATTGAATGACTCATCATCAGTTTCAAAAACGGTCGGATACAGGAGCTCTGCAGGTATTTCCATGACTTTGGTAAGAAAGTCCCAAGCATACTGAATTGCTGCTTCTTTAAAATAATCGCCGAATGAGAAGTTACCCATCATTTCAAAAAAAGTAAGGTGGCGTGCAGTGAAACCAACTTGTTCTAAGTCGTTATGTTTACCACCAGCGCGGACGCATTTTTGAATAGAAGTTGCACGAGTGTAAGATCTTTTTTCTTTGCCTAAGAATGCATCTTTAAATTGATTCATACCGGCATTGGTAAATAATAAGGTAGGATCTTCGGCGGGAATTAATGATGAACTTGGTACGATTGTATGTCCATTTTTTTGAAAAAATTCGAGAAACTTATGACGAATGATTTCTGAATTCATGTTAAATCCCTTCCTGCCGGACCGCTATTTTTGATTTGTTCTTGGCCGTATATAATCGTGACGAGTTAAGGCCCTAATTAAGGAATATATTAACAATTTTTTGGAGTTAGAGCTATAGAAATAGGGCTTTTTGGCGCTGCTTGATTTTTAAGTACGCTTTATTTTACGGTAAATTAAGATCAAACAAAATAGGAAAAAAGCAGGAAAACTATGCTAAATTTAGGAGATAGAGTATGAATTATCGTGAAATACTCGGAAGCAGTGCCGTTGCCGGTTTTATATTGATGGCAATTTTTTCAGGAATTTTACTCTTTCTTGATTGCAACGCATCACATAATCTTGCCCGGGGTGGCCTCACTGTTTGGTATCTCTTAGGACTCATTTTTATTCTTTCGTTCTTTATGAGATTTTTACATGAAAACTTAGATGACTTGTTGCCCGTAACCAGCCATGGTTTATATTGGGCAAGTAGAATAATCTCGCTCTGGCTTTTAGTTTGTATGACGCTTGCGATATTATTACGCTTAGATTTTTCAGTTGGTGGTGGCGGCAGAGCGCTATTTTTCTTCTTATGGCCGGTAGAAATATTGCTCGAATATGCCCAAGCGGCGAAGCTGTTTATGCTCGGGATAACCGGATTTGCATTCTTTTTTGCTATTGAAGTGGTGGTCAGACTTAGGCGTAGTTCGCAATAGCTTTTTTGATTGATTGTCGTACACTAATGAGCATGTATATTAATATAAATTTTTTACGATTACTCATGCGCAAATCAATTAAAATAACCGTTGCCGTTTTATTTTTGTATGTCTTATCTACGTATGCTCGTCAAAATACTCAAATACTTGAATCGAAGAAAAAAAAAGTAATCATGTTGAGTCCGGCAGGGGATGCAGAACATCCTGGTCGTGCGCTGGTTGATGGGTACGAGCGAGGAGCGACACTGCAGCTTGCAGAATCAATGGCTCAAATGCTACGCAATGAACATGGCATGCGAGTAGTCATTACAAGATCACCGGGTGAAGTAATCACGCCTCTTCAAGTGGCATCACTTGCTAATAGAACTAGTCCGGATTTATTTCTAAGTCTTCACGCCTGTGGGCAAGATGACCCGAAATCAAACATTTATTTTTATCATTTGGTATATAACCCGTTAGTCGACTTTGCGTTACGAGCAATTGATCCCCACGCACTGATACCGCTACGTGAGGCGCATTTTCAAAATATTCATACAACGATAAAAACGGCTAAAAACATGTTGGTATCATTGCAAGAAAGTGCCAAGCAACGTTTTTTAAAAGCGCATGAACTAATTTCGGTGCCCTGCAAGCCATTGATTGGTATTGTGCCACCGGCGCTCATGATTGAGGTGAGTATTCATGAAAAGGGTGCGTTGCAGTATATTGCAAAAAGTTTAGTTGAATCTATTGTAGTTGCGCTAAAAGATTAATTTATAGCAATAGAGGTATGATGTATAACGTTTATTTTGCGGGTGATTTATTTGATCATAAACATATTGCTGGTAACTTTTTGCTTGCTCAAGATATAGAGAAATATTCAAACAATCTATATAAGTGTCTGCTTCCACAAGATTTAAAAGACGCAAGCAAGATGAGTCTTTTGCAAATACGAAATTACAATCTTGTATCAATAATACAAGCTGATTTAGTACTGTTTAATTTTGATGGTATGGATCTTGATTCGGGGACGGCAATTGAGTTTATTATTGCAAAGATGCTTGATATACCCTCAGTTTTATTACGTACTGATTTTAGAAATGGTGGGCATACTGGCAGTGATTGGAATTTAATGGCTTCATATTATCCACGTTGTATAGAACTTAAATATCCGGTATTAGATGCTTATGTTTCCTTGGGACTTACAGAAACGTATCGCAAACTTACGAAAGCAATTCTATCTTCTTTTAATGAAGTATTGCAGAAACCACCACTACTTAATACCGATAACGAGATTATACGCGCACATCAGCAAGTTATAACACTGTGCGGTTCAGGATTGGAGCAACTCATTACACCAGCTATTTTGCAGGATCTTATTGCTAAAAAAATAAGTAAAAAGATATATTCTACAAGTTTAGTGGAATCTATAGCAAGCGCACTACAAGACTAATCTATAATAGAGGGCATGATGTTTAATGTTTATTTTGCCGGAGATCTATTTGATCACAAGCATATTACCGGTAATCTACTGCTTGCTCAAAGCATAGAAAAACATTCAAATAAGATCTATAAGTGTATTCTTCCACAAAACTGGGAAGGTGCCACCAATATGAGCCTTCTCCAGAAACGTAATCGAAATTTAGCATCAGTAATAAATGCTGATTTAGTGCTTTTTAATTTTGATGGCGTTGATCTTGATTCAGGCACAGTAGTGGAATTTGTTATTGCTAAAATGCTTGATATTCCTTCAGTTTTGTTGCGTACAGACTTTAGAAATGGTGGTTATAGTGGCGATGATTGGAATTTAATGGCGTCTGGTTTCCCACGATGTGTCGAACTTATACATCCCGCTTTAGCAACCTATAACACCTATGGTCTTGAAGAAACCCATCGTAAAATTACCCAAGAGATATTAGAGGCTTTTGAAAATGTCTCTCAGATGTCACCGGTATTAAATAGTCTGGATGAGATTCTTGCAGCATATACATACGTGATAAAAATGTGTGGGTCAGAATTGGATCAACTGGTTAA
>CAYPYR010000025.1:5210-6586 GCA_964415095.1 uncultured Pseudomonadota bacterium
GTAGTTGCCTATATCACCAACAAACGCGCTATGGCGCTTGAGAGCGAGAATGCTGGCGAGTTTATGGTCGGCGGTCGTTCGCTCAATTTTTGGGTCACCGCGCTTTCTGCTCATGCATCAGACATGAGTAGTTGGCTTTTCATGGCATTTCCTGCCATGGTCTATGCCAGCGGCTTGTTCTATGGATGGGTGGCAATAGCACTCGTCGTATTTATGTTTATAAATTGGCACTTTATTGCACCAAAAATTCGTCGTGAGACGGCGCATTATCGTACGCAAACCTTATCAACCTATTTTGCCCGCCGTTATAATGACGACTCAGGCATTATTCGTTTGATGACTGCATTGATGTCTCTAATATTTTTCACTATTTATATCTCAGCATTACTGGTCGGTATTGGCACGTTATTTGAATCAGTTTTTGATCTTAATTATTCACTTGGGGTAGTCATCGGTTCTATTATCATCGGTGCGTATCCATATATTGGTGGCTTTATTGGTGTTGCCTGGACTGAATCATTTCAAGCAATATTCTTAGTCGTGATGATCTGGCTTGTGCCAGTTGTTGCGCTGATGAAAATTGATGGTCTTTCGGCAATTATTGTAGCAGCACAAGCAAAAGGTGCCAGCCTTTCTCTAATGCCTGATTTCTCATTAAAAACCATTCTTGATGCAACGCTGCTCGTACTTGGTTGGGGGCTTGGTTATTTTGGCATGCCACATATTCATGCTAAGTTCATGGGCATCAAAAATGTTGAAGAGATGCACAAATCAAAGTACGTAGGCACTATTTGGCAGATTATTGCTTGCACTGGTGCGGTAGCCGTTGGCCTTGTTGGTATGGCATTCTTCCCAAGCGGTTTGCCAAATAAAGAACTTATCTTTGTCGAAATGGTTAAAGAGCTTTTTCATCCCATTATCGGTGGATTTGTACTTTGTGGGATCTTAGCGGCAACGATCTCTGCGGTTAATTCTATGATTTTGGTAATTGCAACGGTAGTAACCGAAGACTTTTATCAGCAGATGATACATCAAAAAGCTAAGCAGCATGAACTCTTATATATCTTTCGCTTGACGATTATTATTGCAACACTTATTGCGGCTATTATTGCATTCGCACGTATCAGCACTATTTATAATTTAGTTTGGTATGCATGGATTGGCCTTGGTTGTTCGTTCGGACCACTGATGATTGTGTCGCTGTATTCAAAATCGGTTAATAAATGGGGCGCGATGGCTGGCATTGCAACAGGTGGGATTGTCTCCGGGTTATGGCAACCATTACTTAATCCTCTTATTACAACGTACGAAATTCCTGGCATGGTGCCAAGCTTTTTTGCAAGCTTATTTGCGATTTATATGGTGTCTGCGATAAC
>CAYPYR010000025.1:6686-13797 GCA_964415095.1 uncultured Pseudomonadota bacterium
GAAGTGCTTGGGAGTCCAATGTTTGGTCGACTTGGTTTGCTTGGTGGAGCTTGCTCTGCTTCTTCTTCCTCAAACTCAATATCTTCTGGTTCTTCAACCGGCTCTAAATTGATTGAAGTATCCGGATATTCAACTTTACTTGGTGTTGATGTATCAGGAAGTGTTATGTCAATTCGTGGCGGGACATAACCAGTGATATTTGCAAGTTCAAGTTCAATCTGATCTTTAGTAACATCTATGCCACTTGCATCATGAATTTCAATAGTGTAGTAATCCATAGTCCATTGATACAAGCCTGGTTTTGTTTGAGCAATGTCGGCAAGGAATGATTTTAAATTTTGCCAGCCGCCTTCTTTAAATTGGTCAGTCTTCTTCAAAAATGTTTGTATTGCTAAAGATACCGCAACGGTATTAGCAGGTTTTACGTCTCGTGATGGTGCAGGTGCCGGTAATGACGGCGCTGTAGGTACCGGTGATTTTTCTTGGGCAATTGGTTGTGTGGAAGTCGGTGTTGGTAATGCATAACGAATGCCATGGAGAAAATCTGCAAAACTTGCCATGCATAAGAACAAAACTCCGGTGAGAAAAATAATTAATCTAAGATTTTTTTTGGTAATCATGTTCTATCCCTACTTTAGTGTTGAAGTAGAGGTGCTTGGTAAACCAATGCCTGGCCGGCGAGGCTTAGTTGGTGCTACTGGTTTTACCACTTCTTCTTCGATTTCTGTTTCAAATTCTTCTACGGGAACATCAAGCGAGATTGCAAAATCTGGTAATTTGGTTGGTGTTGAAGTTGAAAGAGCAGGTAATGTTGCCACGATACGTGGTGGTTTGTACCCAGAAATATCGGTCAGTGCGCTCTCTATTTGTGATTGAGTAACAGAAACACCGGTTAACTCTTCAACTTCACGCATATAATTTTGCATAAGTGTTTGATATGCACCGGGATTTTTTTGAGCAAGATTATTTAAATCGTTTTTAAATCCTTGCCATCCACCAGCTTTGAATGAATTAGTTTTCATAAGTGTGTTTTGAATAGCAGCAGCTTCTTGTTGCGTAGTGCGTACTATTGTTTCTTCAATAGCTGTTGGTGCTTTTGTCTCTACCACTTCAATAGCAGGAGCACCTTGCGTTTCTTCTTCTGCCCATCCAAAGAAATTTTCAATAGAGGATTTGATCTTACTGAATATATTTTTAATGCGCTGGATCAGCGTTTCGCTAAACTTGGTATTAAGTTTTGATTCGATCGTTGGAATAAGATCTTCTTCCGTTATAACTGGTGCGAGCAATTTATCAATCATCGTGCGATTATAAATAGCCTTTTTGCCTTGTGCGGTTGCACGATCATTTAATTGTTTTCCAAGTTTATCAGCTTCTTCATTGTAGCGCGTAAAGTTTGTGGTCTTTAAATTTTTAAGTATTACAAGCTTATTCAGTTCTTCCGGTTGCAGTCCTGCATCAAACCAGGCTTTATCAGCAGCTTCTGCAGCCTGAAACGTGCTTGAGAGAGCAGACTCTATCGCTTGTGGGGATTTACCGGTTTCGGAAGTGATTGCAGTTACTATCTCTTTTTCACTTGCTTGAAACGTAGATTCTAGCTCTTTTGGTATTTGTTGAGCAGTCTTTGATGCAAGCTCTTCTAGAGTAGAAATAGCTTTTTCTTCCATTGCTTCTAAGAATTGAGCTGCAGTGCAGTATAAAGATAGATTTTGGAAAATGTTAATCAGTAGAACGAAAACTATGCTCTTTATTGTAATTATCTTTTTTTGCATGTCGCACCTTTTTTTAAGATGTACAAAAGTAGTAATACCTGATTTTGATTACCTAACATAATCTTATATTTTCGATATTCAAATAGTCAATAATAGTAATATATTATCAAAAAAGTAGTGTTCCAGAGTCAAAATCAACGTTAGATGAATCAATAACGTATGGGGGCGATATACAGAAAGTTGCTAATTTGATAGTATAAACGAGTAATTTTAATCTTATTCTGAGGGGTTTTTCATGTATTTAGATCACAATCTGTTTCTCAACATAATCTCAGAAATTTCAATCAGTTGGCTCTGGCTTATAGCTGCCCTTGGATTTCTTTTGGCAGAAATTGCATTTCCCGGCTTATTCTTCTTTGTAGCGTTTGCTGCGGGTGCTTGCGCCGCATCAATCACCAGTTTGATAAGTACTGACCTACAAGTGCAATGTATTGTCGCATTTATTGTAGGATCTTTAGCATTCGGCATGCTGCGTTATTTCTTTGCATCACGGCAAAATCCTGAAGGGATCAAAACAAATACTGAAGCACTTGTCGGTGAACTAGGCATAGTAATTAATGAAATTAGTATAACCTCTCGTGGTTATGTACGTTTGAATGCAGAGCTATGGCCAGCAAAAGAAGTGCATAATAAAAAGATTGAAGCCGGCAGGCAGGTGCAAGTGCTGCGTGTTGAAGGAAATCATCTTATAGTTATAGAAAAATAATCTCAAAATTAACTCGAAGGATATTATGGATATCGCAATCGGATTTCTCGCATTTTTTAGCATCTTATGCATCTTTTTATTATTAGTACTTTATAAAGCTACGTATTTAGTGCGTCAGGCTGAAGTAATTATTATTGAACGTTTTGGTAAATATTATAAAACATTACACTCCGGGCTACATTTTGTAGTGCCATTTATGGATCAAGTGCGTACTGTGCATTGGACTTTCATGAAAGAAGTTGCAAGTTCCGGACGTACCTATCGTTATGAATCAGAAGTTGATCGCATAGATTTACGTGAGTCAGTATATGATTTTCCAAAACAAAATGTGATTACCAAAGATAACGTCACCATGGAAATTAACGCATTACTTTATTATCAAGTAACCGATCCAAAGCGTGTGGTATATGAAATTGCAAACTTACCACAAGCGATCGAAAAACTTACCCAAACAACATTGCGTAACGTAGTCGGTTCGCTTGATCTTGATGAATCGTTGGTATCGCGCGATAGTATCAATGAAAAGCTTCGTTTCATTTTAGATGATGCTACCGATAAATGGGGTGTCAAAGTCAATCGTGTTGAATTGCAAGAAGTGAATCCACCTGCTGAGATTCGTCATGCTATGGAACAACAAATGAAAGCAGAACGAACTCGCCGTGCTAAGATTTTGGAAGCTGAAGGAAAGAAGCGTTCTGCAGTACTTGAAGCAGAGGGATACAAAGAATCTAAAGTGCTACAAGCTCAAGGTGATGCCGAAGCTCGACTTGCTATGGCTGATGCAGAAGCGCAGGCAATTAACATTATTCAAAGTGCGGTGCCTAATGCTGATCCGTTGCCATATATGATCGCGGTTAGCTATATCAAAGCATTGCCTGAGATCACTAAAGACAAAGAAGGCAAAATGATTTTAATGCCTTATGAGTCAAGTGCATTAGTTGGATCACTTGCATCGATTAAAGAAATTTTTAATCACAAAAATTAATTTCTTAATTTATTAATTAACGCTCTTTTACTCTGTTACCATGCAGAAGTAAAAGAGCGTTTTTCTTTTAATAATTGTTGAATAATTATTTGCTGTATTTGTATTCTTTACTATCAACTCAAAGAACTATATCTTAATGATGTTGTAAAAAATACCCGATAAATTTAAAGATTTTTTAGTGCTGGGAATCTGATGCTTGATAGATTAAAAATACCGTTTTTTATTATTGGATCATTGGTTATATTATTTTTTGGATATCGCACATTTTTATATTTTACGCACAATGCTCCACCACAAGTTATACTAGTCGGCATCGAGCATGAAGGAAGTTATAAAGGTGAAATACAATGCGTAGCGCAGGCAAAAAATGATTATAAAATTGCGACCATTGCGACAACGCTTGATGGTAAAATGTTACCATCATTTCCAAAAGTAGTGCAAAAAGCAGCATTTGAAATACCATTTTCTATTAACACGCAAGAACTAGAAAATGGTGAACATATTCTGGAAGTTGATGCGATCGATAGCAGCTATAATGCCAATCGTGCAAAACAATCTTGGCGTTTTTCGGTTGATAACTCACCGCTTGATGCAGCATTTTTGCAAACCAACTATAAGATAGATCAAGGACGAGTAGTGCATGCACTCGTGCGTGCAAATAAACGTCTTGCAAAAGTTTCGATGACCTACTCATCAAAATCATACGACTGCTATCCTGAAAATGAATCTGCAACTACGTATGAATGTTTTATTCCAACCGATTGTGAAGATCAAGCTGGCCAATATCCGCTTATGGCACAAGTATTTGATGAAGTTGGTAATACTCTGATACTTAATAATACGGTTGAAATTGTTCAGTTTCCTTTTAAGCGTTCAACATCATTAAGAATCGCTGCTGGTAAATTGGATGAGGAAAAAGAATTAAGTGCGAATACCAAGATCTTAGAAGATGCATGTGAAAAGTGGCTTAAAGATTCTCCTAAACGAAAACTCTGGAGTGGTTCATTTATTGCTCCATGTGAGATCAAACAATTAACGACACCATTTGGTGAGATTCGCGTAACACCTGAAAAAGGTCGCTATATTCATAAAGCGGTTGATATTTGTGATATGCCACGTAGTGTAGTCTGGGCAAGTCAGGATGGCCGTGTGATCATCAAAGATCGCTTCTTATTCCCTGGCAATGTGGTAGTACTTGATCATGGTCTGGGCGTATTTACCATGTACAGTCATCTTGAAGATTTTGCTGAAATTGAAGTTGGTGACATAATCAAAAAAGGTAGCCCAATTGGACGTATTGGCAAAACTGGTTATGCATCTGGTTATCATTTGCATTGGGAATTGCGCGTTAATAACGTTGCGGTTGATCCATTGCAATGGTTAGAAAAATCATTCTAGTTTAATATCCATAGGTAGTAATTAAGTACCGTTGCAAAACTAAGCCAGCTCAAGTATGGCAGAAGTAGTAGGCTTGCATATGCTGATACTCTGCCGATGAGAATAATTATGGCACCGGTGATACCCATTAAGATAATATCATCGAGCAATGCCAAACCAATATTATTTTTATAAAAGAACAAGTAGCTCCACGTAATATTGAGTATGGCTTGTATGCAAAAAAGTGTGATAATAGTCCAAAATAGTGGATTGCGTGGTGCGATATTCCACACAATAATTACACTGACGGTACCTAATGAAAAAAGAAAATTCCAGACTATGCTAAAAATCCAGTCTGGTGGGGTAAACCAAGGAATGGTAATTGTTCTATACCAACTGAAGCCAGTTGATGCAATCAATTTGCTTATATAAAGTATCGAAAAACTAATAATGGGAATGATCAGGTAATTAAGCTTCATCCAATCCTTTTTTTATATTGTTTTTTTAAAGTTTATCCTTGTATCAATTACCTGATAATATTGCATAAAGCAAGTTTTTTAAAAAGGAGATAGCAGTAATGAGCTTACGTTATAATTGCTCTCTATTTATTTTTCGACGAGATTTGCGATGTGCTGATAACACCGGCTTAATCGCAGCGGCACGTAATTCAACTAAAATTATACCTTGCTTTATCTTTGATCCACGACAAGTTGGCAAAGAAAATAAATACCGAAGTGATAATGCAGTGCAGTTCATGATAGAATCACTCAATGAACTTGTGCAAGAACTTAAAGATCATGATGGAAAGCTATATTTTTTTTATGGCAAAGCGCATGAAGTGGTTGAAAACATTTGCAAAATGGGTCTTATTGACGCGATATTTTTTAATCAAGACTATACGCCATTTAGCAAACAACGTGATGATGCAATAGTTAAAGTAGCTGCCCGGTATGATGTCTCATGTATGATATTTGATGATCTGCTCCTGCATCTCCCTACTGATGTATTAAAAAAAAATGGCGAGCCCTATAGTGTCTTTACGCCATTTTATAAAAATGCTCAAAAATTAATGGTCAATGAAGCACATCAATTTCGTTATAACAATTTTTATACTCAGAAAATTGATGGAAGCTATCATAACATACCGCCTCAAGTCACCTGGCAGGAAAATAAAAATATTCACGTGCACGGTGGTAGGAGTGTAGCTCAAAAAATATTGCGCTCGCTTAAAAAATTTTCAAATTACCAAAGCACTCACGATTTCCCAGAGCATGCAACTTCTAATCTTTCAGCACATAATAAATTTGGCACGTTATCAATTCGTGAAGTGTATCATGCCATTGGTAAAACGCTTGGTTATGAGCATCCATTGATCAGACAACTGTATTGGCGAGATTTTTTTAGCATTATAGCTTTTTATTTCCCCCGTGTTTTTGGTCATGCATATCATGAAAAATATGATCGCATAGCCTGGTCAACCAATAAAAAGAAGTTTGAACAATGGTGTCAAGGTCTTACCGGTTTTCCTATGGTGGATGCTGGTATGCGGCAATTGAATGAAACAGGATTTATGCATAATCGGGTTCGCATGATTGTTGCATCATTTTTAGTGAAAGACCTTCACATAAGTTGGCTATGGGGTGAGCGATATTTTGCACAAAAATTGGTTGATTATGATCCAGCAGTTAATAATGGTAACTGGCAATGGGCAGCCTCAACAGGAACTGATGCACAGCCATATTTTCGCATTTTTAATCCATGGCAGCAGCAAATTAAATTTGATCCAATGGCTAAATATATAAAAAAATGGATCCCGGAATTAGTAAACCTAACACCAAAACAGATCCATCAACTAGATCGAAAGCCGCAAAATGTTGACTATCCACGACCAATAATTGATCATCAAATTGAGCGTAGTATTGCATTAGAATCTTACAAAAAAATTTGAAGAAGAGAGTAGTAAAATGATCAAAATTTATCAAAAGCAAGTCTTAGTTTTTTTTGCAACAATCTTCATGATTATTTCTTGTCACTCGCAAATATTACATCTTACAGTAATGCAAAATTGTATTGAAAAAGAAATTTGTGAGCTTGATTATGAAATGGCAAATATTTCAAACAAATTATACACAGAATTTAATGAAAACACTCAACGTGAAGACCTGTGGCTGGATATTACCGATGTTTTAGAGCTTACCGATATCACAACTCTTATTGACGTATTCTTTCCATTAATGTACGAGTCTTCTGTAGTTATTAATGAGCAAGTAA
>CAYPYR010000026.1:0-2930 GCA_964415095.1 uncultured Pseudomonadota bacterium
AACAAAATCAGATCTCGATTTAATTTTTCAAGGAGAAAAATTAATTGGTTCCTTAGAAAGGGTAGATTGGATAAATGTAGAAAAACAAGTCTTTCATAATTTATCATATTGTGATATTTATCATGGCAAGCCTTTAGTAGATGAAGGGTTAAATGCAGTTGATTTTGACGAGGCTACCAAAAGAAGCAAGCTGTTTTGGTCTATTATAAATAAGCATGTTCCGTTACCACCAACAAAAGCCTATCTCTATCATCCAGAAGATGGATGCTATTTTAGAGCATACGTTATGTGGCGATTTTGCTTTGTGCTCATAAATGAAGAGTCTAAAACTGGCGTATTTGTTTATACAGCAGCTTGGGATTAAACATTACAAGTTTTCTGAAATATAATATGAAAGTTATTAGAAACTCAAAAAGTGATATTTTGAATAAATTTGAAGAATTTACAGATTCAATTTGTGGTTGCGATTATAGTGTATCTATAGAAGCATGTTCTTTTACCCATTTAGGTTCAGGTACTATCACTAAAGAATTCATTAACTCATTATTTCCTCAATATATAATGATTGGTGATATAGAAAAAACTAATTTGAATAATTTTAAAGAATTACTTTTGAAAAATATTTCTTATTGCGGGAGTGATCAAGGAGTCATTCCTCCAGGGAAAATACTTAATGTAATCGATCAAGAAACTGCTATTGAGCGGAATAATGAATTTTGGTCAATTGTTAGCAATTACTTGCAACTTCCACCTTCAGAGGTTTTTCTTTATCATCCTCAGAAGGGCGGCTATTTCTATGATTATGTGATATGGGTACTTTGCTTTGTACTCATAAATGAAGAAACTAAAACAGGAATTTTTGTATGCATGTCAGCTTCAGATTAAATAATACAAAGCAAAGCGATAAAATATATGGAAATTTTAGCAAATTCAATAAAAGATATAACCGATAAATTTGAAGATTTAGAAAACAAACTCCAAGGTTGTAATTATGGCGTTGCAATTAATGGACGAACCTTTTCCTTTATTAACAATGATATATTAACAAAATCTGATCTCGATTTTTTATTGCATGAAATAAAACTAGTCGGACATTTAGAAATTAGCACTTGGGATAAATTAAAAGAAGTCATTCTATATCATCTTACTTTCTGTGGTACTGATCAAGGAATTGATATACCAGAAGAAATGTTGCGAGTTGTCGATACAGATACTGCTCAACATCGTGTAGAACAATTTTGGTCTATCATTAATAACTATGTTTCACTACCTCCTACAGAAGTATATTTTTATCATGCCCATGAAGATTGTTATTTTGCATTTGAAATGATGTGGCGCTTTGGTTTCGTTTTGATAAATAAAACAACTAAAACAGGAGTCTTTATAGATATGTCAGCTTCGGATTAAATTCATAAAGGCTCGCTCATGAATATAATAACTAGCTCAATAAACGATATAACAGAAGAATTCGAACATTTTTCAAATACGCTTGATGGACTTGATTATGTTGTTCCGATGGAATCACGTATTTTTGGTTTCATAGATGATAATAAAGAAATTGCTAAACAAGATTTAGATTTTATTTTTCATGAAAAAAAATTAATTGGAACACTCGAAAAAACATCCTGGGAAGATTTAGGAAAAGTTATATTTCAGCATTTATCATATTGTAATGACCATCGTTTGCGAAAGCCTGGTGATTTTTTACCTATGGTAGATATTCATAAAACAATAGAGCGATCTAAATTATTTTGGTCTATTATTAATGAACATGTCCCTCTTCCACCGACAAAAGCTTATTACTATCATCCTGAAGAAGGTTGTTATTTAGATGAATATGTTATGTGGGTACTTTGCATTGTTCTTATTAATGAAGAAACTCAAACCGGAATCTTTGTATATATGGGAGCATCTGATTAAGAACCGAAGAGTATTAATGGAAATAATACAAAGCTCAATAAAAGATATATCTGAACAATTTAACACTCTTAAAAGACTTTTAGCTGGCCTTAATTATGTTGTTCCGGTTGAATCATTTATCTTTTCTTTTATAGATGATAGTCAGGAGTTCACAAAGCAGGATCTAGATTTAATTTTTCCTAAAGAAAAGTTAATCGGAACACTAGAAAAAACGTCATGGGAAAATTTAGAAAAAGCTATATTTCTGCATCTATCATATTGTAATGATCACCGCTTGCGAAAGCCTGAAGATGATTTGCTACCTATGGTAGACAATGATAAAGCAACAGAACGAGCTAAAATATTTTGGTCTATTGTTGGCGAGCATATGTCTCTACCACCAACAAAAGCTTACTTTTATCATCCAGAAGAAGGCTGTTATTTTGATGATTATGTTATGTGGGTGCTTTGCATTGTACTAGTAAATGAAGAAACAAAAAAGGGTATCTTTGTATACACGGCTGCATGGGATTAAAAGCAATTTTCTTCATTTTTCTCCAAAAACCTTATATCTAAATTATTTTAATTTTCTATAAAAATGCTCTATAGTGTGAGCAAGTAATTTTTTGTAAACGCTTAAGGTCTAATTAAAAAGGAGTCTCCTAATGCCGACAAGAAAAATCTTACTTTCTCTTCTTTTACCAATTTGTTCTTATATAAATATCAATGCCGGCGGGACAGTTTCAACAGCATACAATACAACACGCAAGGCGGCCTCAAAACTCATTTGGGGAACACCACCAGAAGAGATGATGCTTGCATTAATTGATCAAGATCTTTCTGAAACAATAAATTTTCTTACTTCAAAACCATCAGAAAAAGACGTTGCCGCTATTAAAAAAAATTTAATAGAGCACTTCAACATAGAAATGCTTAATGTTTTACATAACACCGTAATGTTTAGTTGTGATCCTATCACTAATTGTGCACGATCTCACATAGAAGCAATCGGTGTTGATAAGAAAATGAAG
>CAYPYR010000026.1:3030-7062 GCA_964415095.1 uncultured Pseudomonadota bacterium
AAGAACAAACAAATGTTCGTTTACCATTGTCTTCTGATGGTCATGTTGAATCGATTGTATTCAATCCATATAATAGCAATCAATTTTTAACTGCAAATAGTTTTTCTCAAAAAAATCAAAATTATGATTTTGTAATGTTTTGGGAATTAAATAATTTTGAAATTGCACGATCAATTAGTTTTTATCATTGTCATACTGGTTATATCACTCAAATAATTTTTAGTAATAATGGGCAACTTGGTTTTTCTGGTTCAGCCGATAGAAAAGTCTATGCATACAACTTTGCTACAGAAGAAAATTTATGTCTGATTGAAGATCTCGGTACAGAAATTGTTGCTCTTGCAGTCACCGCAGATGATAAACATCTAGTAATCGGTGGGAAAGATAATATTATTCGAATTTTTGAAATAGAAAATCAATCAATAAAAAGTATCTGGGATTTAAATAACATTGGCGTTAATAAGGAATGCACCATAAACTCGCTTATATTAAACCATGATAATTGTGCCTATGTTGGATTATCAAATGGGTTAAGCTTCGCATGGAACATATTTGCTCCTGAAGACTTTCTAATAACATTGTCTCATAAATGTGGTGCTATGGATACAACAGCTACATTTAGTAATGATGGGCAATATGTTGCGGCTGCAACCACCAGAGATGATTTAAAGACAATACAATATTGGGATGTTACATCATATGAACCACAACTTGATGAGAATGGTGCAGACATTTCTAAAAAACGTTCTCTAATTCTCATGAGCCAATGCAAGAATGCCCCATTAAATAATCAATTCAAGCATATTAATTTTTCTAAAAATGATAGCATAATTCGTGCAATTGATAGTGACGGGAATTTAGTTATGTGGGATCTTACATCAGAATTAAAAGAACTCACGCTTGAACAACTTATTTTCCTTGTGCACGCTTATAATACTCCCCATAACGTTTTAATGAAGATGCACGAAGATGATCCGAACTATCTCGCTGTATATGGTACCTTTAATCAATACTATAAAGGTACAATCGATCAATTTGTGCAAGGCATGCATGAAACAAACCTTTTAATCAGCAACTCTCAAGCAGCTAGATATGATGGTTCATTTGAAGGATTAGACAGAAGCACCATTGCTTAATTTAATTGATCTCAATAATGTTTAGATAAAAGAATAGGGGCGTTGTTTGCAACGCCCCTATTCTTTTAATACTACATTTAATCTGTATTAGATTAATCTAAAGCATGCTCGTTAATATAAGCACGGATTACCGGCCATTTACGAATTGCCGGCCATTTTTTGCTGCCATATGAATTATTTATTGCCCAGAGTATAAAATCAAGGCTTTGTGTGGAGTGTATTTCATTGTTACTTAGATCGGTAATAGAAAGCAAAATTTCTTTTGCACGCTCCAAGACTACTTGATCATCTGGAATGGCATTCCATGGATAATTGAGTGGATGACCTCGATCATCTTTAATCTTTCGTTTGCTGGGATCTTGAGGTGCAAACACTATTCCTTCTTCTCTTAATTGTCTTTCGATTACTGCCCGCAATGGTTTTATAATATCTTTTTTCAATTGCTTATGATGCTCACTTAATGGTGGTATGAAATTGAGTGATACATTAAGCTTGGTTGCGAGTGCGTCAAAGTCTTCTTCGTTGTGCTGATCAAGATTATACACAATAGTCTCTATGTTATGACAACCATTCAAATCAACGGTAATTCCCATAAAATTAAAAATGGTATCTTGAACTGCTTCTAATGATGTTTGTTTGTCATTACTCAAATTGAATGGCCATGATTTTTTTTCTTGTTTATCTTTTGTTCTTAAGCGTGTCGGAGCATCAACATTGCGATGAGGACTTTTAGTTACATTGCGCAATGTTTCAGTAACACGTACGATAGCCCATGGTTCATGCGCTGCACTAATAAATGCTATGGAGCATGTTATGCTTAACATAAGAGCATTAAAAAACTTAATCATTTATAACTTTCTCAATATTAATCTGTAGTAGATTGATTTATTATATTGTCTTGAATGTATTTGGTTACCAGTGAAAAGGCATTCTTGTTCCATCTTAAGAGATATTCTACAATTTCATCAAGATTTTTTTGTTGAGTCCCACCTATATAGCCTGAACTAAGACCAGTGATTTCCATTATTGTTGCACGTGCTTGCTTAAGTACAACTAGATCATCATGTACAGCATTATATGGGTATTCTAGGGGGCATCCAGACCAATTTTTAAGCGTACGATTTGCTGGATTTTGCGGTGCAAAATCAACTTCTTCTTCTCTTAATTGTTGCTCAATTATAGACCTTAATGGCATTACATACTTCTCTTGTAAATTGCGTTCTTCTTTAGTCAATGGTGGAATGAAATCTAATGACACACCAAGTTTTTTCGCCAGCTCTTCAAATGCTTCACCATTTTGGCTATCAAATCCATGTAGATATGCTTCGATATTATTAATATTTGATCGATCATAATCAATCATTGTATTAGTTAATTCTGAAACAGTTGAGTGAACTTTAAATATATCTTGTGGACTATCCTCTGCAAGAAAAAATGGCCATGGCCTATCTACTCTTGCTGGCTTAGATGCTTCGCAAGCATCTAAATTGCGAAATGCTATACCACAATGTTCTCGTAACTTGTCAGACATACGCACAATAGCCCACTCTTTATGCGCTGCAAAACTCACATTAAATATGCCAAACAAAACAGTAGCTGTAGTTATAAATATTTTAGTATTCATGTAGTAAATCCTTAAGTTGTTTTTATTCGCCAAAAAGACGTGAGGCGATATTTAAATCACTTTCACAATCAAACAAATCAATATGGCCTTTATTTCTGACATATGCAATAATTGCAGCAGGTTCAAATTTATAGAATAAATATAAAATATGATCGAGGCTATTCATATGTTTTCCGGCAAAAATACCGGTGACATTTCGCATAATTCTTCTACCACGCTCTACAACTAATGGATCATCCGCTGGCGCATTATCAGGATAACCCTTATATTGTTCCATCATGCTCATGTCCGAACTCGATTCAAGATTTTGTGCAGTAAATTCAATGCCTTCTGCCCGTAATTCTGCTTCAACAATAGCACGAAATGGCTTTACCAGATTATTGTGCAGCTGCTTCATATTATATCTCTGGATATATGCTTCTATAGGCGATCTAGAGATGAGCCCTGATATCTTTCCTCTTTCTATATAATATAGCAATTCATCAAGACTTTTTAGTTCAATATCATCAATTTCATTCATAGGGAAATTAGTAATATCACTTAAAATCTCTTCAGCGCGCGCAATTACAATCGGATCATCATGAATGGCATTGTATGGATATAATAGGGGATTTCCTTCAGCATCTGAAAGAGTACGATTTTCAGGATTTTGCGGCG
This sequence comes from uncultured Pseudomonadota bacterium, assembly GCA_964415095.1. GTDB lineage: Bacteria > Babelota > Babeliae > Babelales > UBA12411 > CAYPYR01. Next base: position 6,448 of record CAYPYR010000026.1, read on the forward strand.
CAAATTGAACTTCTGCCTCTCGTAGTTGTGTTTCAATAATAATCCTTAACTTTTTCACCACTCTATTTTGGTATCCTTGGTAATTAGCTTCACGTGTAATACCCCATAATGGTGGCTTGATCGATCTAACTTGTAATTCTTGTTGTTTAATTTTTGGCCCAGCAAAAATATTACTTACTAAACAGAAAAAAATAACAACTAACATAGTTAAGATTTTAGTATTCATAAATTCTTTCATGCTATTACTATATTTTTATCCAAACACAAATTATGGTGTACTATAAAGATTTTAATTGATTTAGTCTACGTGATTTCTAAGAAAACAAATAACAGTGCTGAGAGATTAAAAATAATGCATCGTATAAAACATGATAATAAATAAAATATCCTTGCCTTAACCCTATTTTAAACTATAATGTGACCCAAGAAGGTACATAATTAAGCATCAAAAAAAGAAGTTTACGTAATGTTTGTCAAAACAATTCTGGTCTATCTTTTTTTATATACACTCTCTCTTTCATCAATCTACCCCTCTGTTGAAGAATTTTTATGCCAGCAATATGAAGCCCTAGGGCAATATGTCGCCTATACTGGAAAAAAAGATGATTGCTTTGA
>CAYPYR010000026.1:7162-8310 GCA_964415095.1 uncultured Pseudomonadota bacterium
TTTATTACGGGAGATTGCAAAAACATTGTTCATGTGTGGGATCCTAAAGATGGCAGAGCAATGATTCATTTTGATTGTAATAGGTTCAATAGCTCTGTTGAATGTGAAGAAAAAATTACCACGTTAAACATAAATGCTGAGAATAACTTAGTGTTTATTGGATCATCTAATGGTGCCGCAATTATCTGGAACCTTGAGTCTGAATTAACCACCGATTCGCGATGGAACCATATAGTTTTTAAGCATCATGCCGGCATCCCCTGCGCTGCCACATTCAGTCATGATAGTAAATATTTAGTCGTAAGCTTGATTGATGATCAGATTAGCGGCATTCGTTGCTGGAATATACAAGATATTGATAATCCCGCATTTTTTCAATCAAAGTCGGTAATGCTTTGGGGACCAGAAGAACAACCATTGCCACATCATGCAAAGCTTTTAAATTTTTCTGATGATGATACAACGCTCACTGCTCTTTTACATCATAACCAAGTTGTACAATGGAAGTTTACCCATGACATTGATCTCGTTTTAAAACAGCTTAATCAATTAACGGAAGAACAAATTAATTTGTATATTGAAGCCAATAATAAACCTCTGGCTTTTTCAAGATGTTTAGGAATGTTTTAGGAAGTAATAATTTAGTAACATTTTTAAGGAGTGCCAGCAATGCTGTCAAAAAAATTTATTTTTAATTCTTTTTTACTTATTACCTCTTTTTCACCTCTCTATCCAGTTCTTGGTGCTTTTTTTGATAAAGAAGAGCCTGCTCCGGAACATATGTATGACAAACTTGATGAAACTGTAGAGCAAAAATGCCCTGCCTTGGATGTTCGAAAATTTGTGATGCAACAGTTTCTTGAAGCACAAATCAATGTTTTTGGTTGTTATCTCCATTATCAAAGAGAGATCCACGATTGTCATCATGGCGCAGTGAATACTTTGGGTGAATATGAACCATGTACCACCATCAAAACGGTTGCTGTAGATCGCAATATGAATCAAGAGATTTTTTGTTACTATACTGATGGTGCAACCATGTTTTATGACTTTAAGCAGGGCATCTCTTCCCCATTTCCTGAAGTTGGTTATGTAATTTCTGCTGCTGCATTTAATCAAAGAAATAGCATAGAAGCAGCCACTGCAAG
>CAYPYR010000026.1:8410-11493 GCA_964415095.1 uncultured Pseudomonadota bacterium
TAATTTCTGCTGCTGCATTTAATCAAAGAAATAGCATAGAAGCAGCCACTGCAAGCTATGATGCACAACTTTCCAATAGTAAAGTTGATCTTTGGGATATAACTGATCGATCAAAACCAGTTATGACGTTTTATGACCATACTCAAATAATCACAGGCCTTGCATTTTATAAAAACTTGTTATACTCCGCTGGACTAGATGGCGCCGTGTATTGTTATGATTTAAATACTAATGATTCTCGTTGTCTTATCAATAATCCTGAGATTGGGATAACCTGTATGGCACTCAGCACCGATGGTGAATATTTGATAACTGGCGGCGATGATAATGTTGCACGTATCTGGCATACGAAAGACGGAAGAGCATTAGGTCATTTTGATTGTAATCAGTTCAATGGTGAGCGACAAATGCGCCGTAATGCAACCATTAGTACTGTGTCCATCGATGATAATAGCAATTATGTACTTATTGGATCTGAGAATGGCTCAGCTGTTTTATGGAATTTAGATTATGTTTTTAGTATTGAAGAAGATATCTGGGATTTTGTACAACTCACTCCTCATTGCGGCATGCCTTGCACTGCTACTTTTAGTCACGACAGTAAATTAGTTTTGGTAGGTTTTACTTCAGATCAACTACAAGAAATTCGTTGTTGGAATTTACATGATGCTAAACGTGTTAAACCTGGTGATCAGTCGGTAATGCTCTGGGGTTCTGAACAGTATAGATTACCGCATAGCGCTGATTTATTACACTTTTCACGTGACAATAACACGATCACAGCAATGCTGCATGAGGGACCAGTAGTGCAATGGCAACTTACCAATGATTCAGAATTTGTCGTAGATGCTCTTAAGCCATATGATGAAAACCAAATAGGCTTCTTAGTTGCTACGAATGAAGATCCAAAAGCTACTAATAGAGCTCTCCTCAATAAAAATGATGAAACTGGTTTACGCGCGATAGCCCAAACGTTTTCTCTATTTAATATAGCTCAAGAATAAAAGGCGCATCTTGCTCTACAAAAAAATAATTTTTACCTTTTTATTAACTTCTTCATCAGCTGCGTGTCTCTTCGGCACGCAGCTGCCTGATCCAAAGCATCATTCGATTAAATATATTGCCCAGTGGATGCTTGCAAAGCCAATTAAGGCAACAAGACATTTTTTGCGATACTATGATGATCAAAATCTTCAAAACAGTATCAAAAAATATTTGTTAACTAATTATATGCCACAATCACCCGTACTTGAACTGCAAGCAGAGGACAGACTTAACCTCGATTATCAAGGGGTATATGCAAATTGTGCAGGATCAGGAGTGCTAAACGCAGCGGTCGATGCCCAGATGTCTCATGCTATTATTGCCGCAGGCAGCCCTGCAAGTTTTACCTCTCGTTTGTGGCAATTTAGTGCAACTGAAAAAGCAACTTCGGTCCCGCTGCCTCCATCAGTTCATTGCACTGCCGCCGCATTTAATCCCTATGATAATCGATTTGCCGTCATAGCAAATACTGATTACAGCATTACTTATTGGAATATGACTGGTGCATTTGATAATCCATCACAATTTGAAGTAGTACCAAATCAAAGCTATCAAGTGCATACCAATGAGATTACTTCATTAATTTTTTGTGACGATTATAACGTTTATTCAGGCGGTGTTGACCGAAAAATTTTCTGTAAAAATGTTGCAAGTGATGCACCACCAGTATGCATTGTAAAAGATGCATCCGATCAAATCTATTACATGGCCTACTCATCACAGAAATGGCTTGCAAATGGTGGCCCCGGATCAGTTGTTCGTGTTTGGGATCTTAATGGAAATTTAATCAATTCGCTTGATTGCCGAAAAATTAATAGCCATGGCTCATATCATGACGATGATTCATCAAAAGGTATAACCTATCTCACGTTTGACCCGAGTGGCACATTGCTGTACGTATCATTCGATTATAAGCAATATTGGGGAGCGCTGGTATGGAATTTAGATACTGGCAAATATCATATATTAGCAGATGATTATAGTACCTCACGTACCTACGCGGGTGTATTTATGCCCGATGATAATTTTGTTATTCAATTTTACAATTGTTATAACATCATGAGTTGGTCGCTTACTGATTATACTAACAGTACCGCACATTCAAACGATTATTTTGGATTCCTCACCTATATGTACGCGTCGCTCGATGGCAATTATGTGTATGGCATGAATGGCTATGGCGATATTGTATATTGGGAAGTTGTAGGAAACAATCAGATGAATGCTAAACTTGAGCAAATTTCGCTTGAAGAACTCGTAGTAACGATTCAAAACAACGAGATATAAAATTATGAATCATATACAATTAATTACTACATTATTGTTGGCTACCTCAATATGCACCCTATCGGGCACGCAGCTGCCGGATCCAAATCAAGATTCAATTTATGAGATCGCACAGTGGATGCTTGAAAAGCCAATAACAACAACTAAACATTTTTTAAATTATTATAACGATCCAAACCTTGAAAACAGTATCAAAGAATATTTGTTAGCTACCTACCAAACACAATTACAAGATATGTGGCCGCAATTAGCGCAAAGAATCACTTTACAATATATGGGTAAGTGTGCCGCAAATTGTAATTACCATACCGGCATAACTAATGCAGCAGTTGATACCACCGCATCGTATGTAATTGCATCATATTGGAATAATGCAACGTTATGGTGGGATTTGAAGGCTCAACAATATCAACAGCTTCCTCTCGGTAATGCCATTTCTACTGCAGCAGCATTTCATCCAAATGATTCGCAATGGGCGATTACGACACTCAATGATGGGAAAACGTATTGGCTAAATCATTGGGATTTATCGAGTTTTGGGGTACAGCAATGTTTTAAAGCTAATAATAGGTGCATTAACGCCGTAATTTATACCGCAGATAACGTTGTATTTTCTGGTGGAGATGATAAACAAGTATTCCAAAAAAACTTAAATAATTACGATAATGCCACCTGTATCATAAAAGACACAAAAGCGAAAGTTAAGAAAATGGCGTTTTCACCGAAGTTGCAATTAATTGCAACGGGTGGTG
>CAYPYR010000026.1:11593-13581 GCA_964415095.1 uncultured Pseudomonadota bacterium
AAAGTTAAGAAAATGGCGTTTTCACCGAAGTTGCAATTAATTGCAACGGGTGGTGATGATGCAAAAGTGCGCGTATGGCACACTGATGGCAGATCGCATAACGAACTTGATTGTTCTAACATGTTTATCTACTACATGCCTTCTACTATTATTAATGGCAGTACAAAACATGCTGTACCATACCACGCACCCGATTCTCCTGGCATCACTAGTCTTGTATTCGATCCAACAGGTACTATCCTCTACGTTGCATTTGAATATGATACGAGCTGGGGAGCGATTTTGTGGGATGTTATGCAAAACACCGTGCAAGACGTTGCAGCGTGGGATACGGTATATTCATATCCTGGTACGTTTTCCCCTCATGGAAATTGTATACTCACGTATATAGGTGCATATAACAATTGTGAACTCCGTGCTTATGGACTTTCCAATGGTCAGCAACAATATTTTCCTGCAGGTGATAATAGAAATATTACTTATCTTTTTTGTTCACCTGATAGTAAATATGTGTATGGTATGGATCCATCTGGTAATTTGTACTATTGGAAAACAGTGCTTAATACCGAGGCACATTTTTCAGTAGAACAGTTATCACTTGAGCAATTAATAACAATTATCAAACAAAACAATATTTAACTAAAAAGAGCATATAGCATGATACATCAAAGAATTTTCTCCGGCTTATTGTTATTAAACTTATTATCATCAGTTAATCTTTCGAGCACTAGCGGCTCAGCTGCACGAGATATAACCGAAGACCTCTTGTCTAAGGATAGTAAATATGTTACTCAATATTTTGAACATCCAGGTATACCACTGAAATATAAAGCACAAATACGAAAATATCTTTTAGATAGATATGACGCAGAGATTGAGAGCATATTGAAAGATAAACAAGTTCAAAAGCAAGAGAAACGAGCTCTTTGTAATCTGTATGCAGAAGCAATTAGTCTCGGCGTCTATGATGAAACAACGCAACGTGCAATAACCACACAGGGTAATTCTTCATTCTTATGGAATCTTAACAATCCAACCCAACCAACATATAGTCAGTTTCCCACAAGTGCTCCAGTGACGATGGCGTTATTTAATCCATCTAATGATTATGTACTTACGTTAAACAAAAACAATGAGCTAGAGTATTGGAATTTAGAAAACTTAGATAATAAATTGCTTTTGCGTCCAGAATTAGCAGTTACAGCGCTAACCCTTAGCTCTAATGGTAAAAATGCTTTTATCGCATTTGAAAATCAATCAATATGTTATTGCTCTTTAAAGAACTTAAATACCCCTCGTTGTATAATTCCATATACCCCTAGCAAAGTAAGAGCATTAGCATGTTATGCAAAATGCAATTATCTTATTACCAGTGATTCTAATGGCATCATCCATTTTTGGGATTTTAAAAAAGGTTCAATGGTCGTATCCTTTAATAGCAAAGAATATATGCATTTTTTACCAAATGAAACTCATGCTCCGACAATCATGGATCTTCAAATCATTAATAACGATCAACTTCTTGCTATTAATTACAAAACTTCACATGGTTGCGGCACACTTAATTTAAATTTCTCACGACTCAAAAAATATTTAAAGTTAGCACAAGAAGCATCATACAAATTACCTGATATTAGTAATTGTATTATTTCTGATATGTTTATCTTGTTTAATAAAAAGGCACAGCATTCATTATTAAGTCTTAATTATGCTGTTAATGGTACAGATTTTTATCCTATGTATAAAGATGGCACGCTAAAACAAATGCAAATTATGCGAAATTTTCCATGTGACCCAAAAACATTTGCTACAAAAGATCTCATGTTGCTTTTATTGGCATATAATCAAACTAATATGTTATATCAGTAGATATAATTAAGTAATTAAAAAGAGAGAGTAGTTAATGAAAATTAATAAAAAATGTTTGACTTTATATCTCACGTGCAATCTATTTGTCAGCATTAACGCTGGCAATATGTTTTCACGTT
>CAYPYR010000027.1:0-2062 GCA_964415095.1 uncultured Pseudomonadota bacterium
GAAGAAGTGGATGCAAGTGTTGCAAGACTTGCTTGTAGTGCTTCGATCTCACGCTCAAATTTTGCAATCTGCGCTTCCAAGCGTTTGCCTTTTTTACGCAATTCAAACAGTTCTCGTGGATTTAGCCCATGATCTTTTTTGACATCGCTTGAATCACTTGATTGTTTCTTAGCATCAGGAGACTTTTTATCAAGCTGTGCAACTTGCGCTTTGAGTTTTTCTTTTTCAAGCATTGCTTCTTGATAGAGATAATCATCCCAGTTTCCGGCATAGCTATGAACGCCACCGGCATTTAAAACGATCACTCGTGTTGCAACTTTGTTAAGAAAGTCACGATCATGCGATACGAAGAAGATGGTGCCATCGTAGGCAAGCAATGTTTTTGCAAGAATATCTTTAGATTGAATATCCAAATGGTTAGTTGGTTCATCAAGTAGGATAAAGTTAGCATCTTGCAGAAGCACTTTCACCATGGCTACACGGTTTTTTTCACCACCACTTAACACGCGAATCTTTTTATGAACGGCATCACCAGAGAATAAAAATGCACCAAGCATACCACGAATACGTGCTTGTGTTGCGCGTGGGCACGCCTCTTCAAGTGCTTCGAGTATAGAACTTTCTAATGGGAGTGCTTTATTTTGATCTTGTTCAAACAATGCGGCATCCACCTTATGCCCAAAATCAATAGATCCTGCTTTTTTCGGTGTTTTGCCAATAACGGTATTAAAAAGTGTTGTTTTACCTTGACCGTTTGGCCCAACTAACGCTACTTTTTCACCACGATTGATTTCAAACGTCACATGCTCAAATATTTTTTTATCACCATACTGCTGAGCAATATCGGTGACCGAGAGCACAATAGCACCGGAACGAGTAACCGGATTGAGCGGGATAGCAATTGATTTTTGTTCGCGCTCTATAGTAATTTTGTCCATACGATCAATTGCTTTGAGCATACTTTGTGCAATAGATGCCTTAGATGCTTTTGCACGGAAACGTTCAATGGTTTCCATTTTGCGGGTAATTTCTTTTTGTTGGTGCTCATAGGCCACCTTGGTTGCCGCATCACGAGCTTCTTTTTGTGCTTCATAATGGGCATAATTACCGGTATAGAGCGTTCCTTTACCATGCTCTAAGGCAAGGATGTTGTTGCACAAATGATCCAGGAAATAGCGTTCGTGGCAAACAAGTAAAAAAGCGAATGATGATTTTTTTAAAAAATCAAAAAACCAATCTTGAGCGTATAAATCTAAATGGTTCGTAGGTTCGTCAAAAAGATATAAGTCAGCTTTTTGCAGGAGTAACTTTGCTAAAACAAGTTTCATCTTCCAGCCGACACTGAGCGTTTCAACCGAATTTTCATACATCGCGTCAGTGAAACCGAGCCCTGAAAGTGTTTTTTTGGTTTCGGCAATACAATTATCTGCATCATGCGCACTGATTTCTGATTGAAGATGCGCATAGGTTTCAACCAGCTTTGGATCTTGTTCCTCGCCGGATTGTGCATTAAGTGTTTGTTCAATGAGTCGTGCTTGATCCATCAGCGCATAAAGTTCTTCATTGGCACTGAGTGCCTCATCAAGAATACTTTTTTGGGAGCGCAGGGTTACTTCTTGAGGTAAATAGGCTATTTTTATATTTTTTTGAACCGTTACCGTACCACGATCCATGCCTGCTTGATCGGCAATAATTTTTAAGAGCGTAGACTTACCCGAGCCATTACGACCGGCTAAACCAATTCGTTGTTCTGGCATGATATTTAAAGAAAGGTCTTCAAAAAGTGACCGGGTACCAAAAGAGAGTGAAAGACGATTCAATATAACCATGATTTTTAGCCTATAATAAACGATTAATCTTATTTCTATATAATGGTAACATACCAGTTTTTAACGCACCCAGCTAGTCAAAATGGGTGAAAAGTTAAAAACTTATTTGACATTCAGGGTAATTGAGAGTAGATTTTGATTCGAACAAATCTATAGCTGCGGGAATAGCTCAGCGGTAGAGCACTGCCTTGCCAAGGCAGGGGTCGCGGGTTCGAATCCCGTTTCCCGCTCCA
>CAYPYR010000027.1:2162-4378 GCA_964415095.1 uncultured Pseudomonadota bacterium
ATGCAATTTTGTTAACTTCTGTACAGAGTGCTTCTACACAATTATGAACATAAGGTGTACTACAAATTAAGATCTTTAATCTGTGATAATGACAGGTTTCGGTGGGGCCCACAACATCTTTTTATTTTTTATAACTTCTTATTGAAGGGATTTTATTCATGAAATCAATGCTTCAAGAAGCTTCAACTGTTTTGAAAGCGATTGACAAAGCATGGCAGGAAGCTGGCAAGCCGGGTGAGTTTACTATTAAAGTACTCCAAGTTGAGGAAAAGAATTTTTTTGGTTTTGTAAAAAAATCTGCGATCGTTTCTATTCTTTACGATCCGCGCAAGCAAACCGTTGCTGATCAAAAAAAAGATCGCAAGTCAAAACCGGCAGCTCAATCAATGCCGCAACGACGCGAACATAAAGGTTCCAATACGGCTGATGAGTCTAATCGTCCAAGCCCAAAACAATCACGTAGTACCATAACTGAACCTCAAGCACATGGTGCTGATCGATCACGTGAAAGCAGCCGTCCGGTTGAGGAACGTGCAACTTGGTCAGACAATTATCTTGCAGATGTTGGTGATTGGCTTCGCGATATGATGCGTATTATGGGCGTTACAGTACCATTTACTATGACGGTTGATCGTCAACTATTACGCATTCAATTTGAGAACGCAGTAATTGAGTCTGCAGACACTGAACGACTTTTATTTGTAAGTTTGGTATCGCTCTTAATGCAATTTTTACGCAGAAAATACAAAAGTAAATTGCGTGAATTACGCGTGAGTATTTTTTCAAATCGATAAGATGACAAACGCAATTCTTCAATTCGATCCTATAATAGCGCTTTGTACCCCACGTGGAAGTGGAGCAATAGCGCTATTGCGTTTATGTGGCCGTGATGCAATAACTATTGCTACAAACATGTCCCGTCTTTCTTCAGGCAAATTATTATCTGAGCAATCATCGCACACCATCCACCATGGTTTTGTTATCGATCAACAGAGCGATATCATTGATGAAGTTCTATTTTTGCTCATGCACAGTCCCAAAACATTTACCGGTGAAGATACGGTTGAGATCACGGCGCATAATAATCAATTTATTATCGACCATATTATTAAACGCGCAATAGAACTTGGTGCTCGTCTTGCAAAGCCGGGTGAGTTTACCGAGCGTGCGTACTTAAATAAGAAAATGGATCTGGTGCAAGCAGAAGCACTTGCTGAAGTGATTAGTGCTCAGAGTGAGCAGACATTACGTATAGCACAGTCACAAATGCGTGGCTCGCTCTCATCATATTTTGGTGAACTCGAACATGACTTGATCACCTTGCTTGGTTTAAGCGAAGCAAGTTTTGAGTTTTTAGATGAAGAGCAACGGGATCTTGATTTTGATGCACTCGTACGTGAGCATATTGCGCTTATTCGCAAAAAAATAGATACACTTACCGCACAATTCTCATTACAAGAACATATTCGTTCTGGTTTTCGTATAGCATTGATTGGTTCCGTGAATGTGGGTAAATCAACGCTATTTAATGCATTGCTTGAGCAGGATCGTGCAATTGTTACGGATAGAGCGGGGACCACCAGAGATAGTATTGAAGGCTCACGCTACCATAAAGGTCATTTCCTTACCTACATCGATACTGCCGGTATTCGTATTACTGAAGATATTATTGAACAAGAAGGTATTGCTCGTTCGCATACCGAAGCTGCACGAGCAGATATCATTATTTTAGTTATAGATCGCTCAATGGTGTTTACGCCATTTGAACATCAATTGCTCATAGATTTGGTAAAGCAATATGAATCTAAAATTATTGTGGTGGAGAATAAAGAAGATTTAACTATAACTTCGTGTGCGTTAATACAGGAAATTCTTGCACAGCATCCTGCATTACAAGACTGGTATGTGAGTATGTCAGCACGTACATCTGGCGGACTTGCTCACTTAAGAAAACTGATTGATGCAAAAATTGATACCTTGTTTTCCACACTCTCATCACCATTTCTACTTACCAAACGGCAACAAGCTCTTATTAGTGAATTGGATAAGAAGCTACAAACCATTGAGTCGCTTTGTGCGCATAGCATAGAATATGAAATAGTGGCCTATCATATACAAGATATTTTACTTGAATTAAGTCAGTTAACGGGCAAAAACGTTCATGAAAAAATGCTTGATATGGTATTTCGATCGTTTTGTATCGGAAAATAATAGTA
>CAYPYR010000027.1:4478-7227 GCA_964415095.1 uncultured Pseudomonadota bacterium
CACAAACTTTTATGTAATAAAATTCCGGTGGTGGTAAGCGTGCGTGGAGTTTTGCCTGGCGGTGCCAAAGAATATAATAATGGGCATCTGTTAGTGGTTATTGGCTGGGATAGCAAAACAAAACGAGTAATTTGTATAGACTCAGCATTTAAGACCCATGAGAAGACTTTGGTGCGTTATCGCTTGCAGGATTTCTTACGCGCCTGGGGTAGATCACGGAATTTGAGTTATGTTATTTTGCCTTCTGCATGGACTGCAAAATTAGAAATTTTCAACTCTATCAATTAATAATTTTTAGGAATTAAGAATTTTTAGCTTGCTCGAGTAGTAATAAAATTTCTTTATCTTTTTCTGAATCAGCATCCATTACTTGTTGAAATCCATTATATACTTCATGCCACATATTTTTTTGCTTCCAATTTTTAAATCTGCTGTAAATGTTTTTAAATTTATAATTTTCAAGTCGTTGGGGCCACCCTTGCTCGGGAGATTGCATTTTGTACAACACTGCTTTGATAAATATTAAATCATTCTCTCTATTGGGTAGAGGGTTGTCATTTATATTATCCATAATGTGCAATAATTTTTCTTCTTGTTCTTCAGAAAGTGGATACAAATCTTCTCCATCCAAAGTAGTTATCACTACAACTTTTGAAATCAACTGCAAAATTTCACGATCTTTTGGATCATCTGCATTAGACATAGAAGAAAAAGCCTTTTGCAATTTTATCCAATAGTTATCTTTAGACCATCGCTGAAATCTTGATCGCCAGACTACTGATCGTTCATTCAAGTTGTTGGTCAAAGATTCTAAATTTTCTTCTTTTGCTGCTTCTTGCAATACTGCATTGATAAATTCAGGAATATCAGAATATCTATGACCATCTTTGATCCGAATTGATTTTGACGGTAAAAGATTTTTTAATTGATCCCATTGTTCAGGTGTGATTTCTACCGCAAATAATTTAACCGTGCAGATGAATACAAATAACAAAGTAATTATCTTGTTCATAATTTTATGTGCTTATTCCGATATTTTAGTTCTTTTTCACATACTTTTTGCAATAACAAGAACACATTTTTTTCAAGTTCAGTGGTCCGTTTTTGTAAGCTATATCGAGTAAAAAGAATATTCCAATAATATTTAATTGCCCACGATCTAAATCTTTGTTTCAGTTGCGAATTATGACTTAAACTATTCCATAAACAATCTTCTTCTAATTTAGAAAATATTTCGCAGATAAAACTTGTTATCTCTTCTAAACTGCAATTTCTTGCTTTATTTAAACAGGGAACATAAGAAGCAAGACGCCGAGCAATTTGATAATATTGGCTGGTGTGACTAGTACTGATAACAGATGCATCATCATCTGAATTATCTATTGAAGGAGGAAGCATCGGGTGATCAAATAACGTTAAAGCATCATTTGACTTATCAATTACCGGGTGCAGCATCAAGTGATCAAACTTTTTCTTCGCATTAAATTTTTGTGATTTTTTAAATTGTTCATACATGGTATCAAAATTTGACCAATCAGTTGGATAAGGCACGTAACTCATACTATTATTTGCTAAATCATTTTTTCCAGCTTCAATAGTGTTATTCAGGAATAAGCACATAAGAATAAACGTCATGGTACGCATGTTAGAGCTTTCAACTTCTAAAGTATTATGCAATTGTTCTTTGGCATGTCTTGGTTTACCACTTGTTCTAAATTATATCGCTGTATAAGATATTTTTTAATTGGCGGTGTGAATGAGTTAAAAATTATTGTTCCTGATTCAGTAAATTCTTCAGTAGTAATATTTGCTGTTTTAAGAAGAGCTATTAAAAGCATTTGTTCAAGCGAGAATGATTCATTTTCTATGCTGGTAAATTGGAAGGTTTTAACCGTGCCTTTTGTGGTACCACATAAAACATTTATCGTATCATCTTCAGAAGTATATACTTCTACACATAATACAGGTTCATTTATAACAATCGTTGCAATACATGCTCCTTTTGAATTCCAAAAGCGTAGAGTGCCATCATATGAGCCGGTGACTATCATATTCAGATCTAATATATATTTTGCACAAGTAACGCTTTTCTTATGACCAGTGAGCGTAAGTTCTAAGACTCCAGGCTCTAGCTCTTCAGGCTCAAGATTTTTTTTAAGATTCCAAACTCTTGCGGTGCAATCACCAGAGCAGGTAATAACATTGGTGCTCTGAGGATTAAACTCTATATGCATAATGGGCGCGGAATGCACAAGTCCGCAAACCATATTGTTAGTGTGAAGCTCTCTCACTATTGCGGTATGTTGTTTCGAAGGAAGTTCAATACCAAATTGTTTATCGTTGCTTACGGGATAATAGGGAATGCTTGATTCATTAAGTAGCTTACGCGTTGTTGGATCCCAGTGATTATAATAAATTTCCCCCTCGCTTTTATCCTTGGATATTGTGACTAATAATTCTTGAGCATTATGACAAGCCAGATATGCATGTATGATAGTTCGTGGTGAGCTTAAATAAATAAGCCAAAAACTATCTGAGTCTGGATTAGTTATATGCATCTTTAATGTTTGCCATTCACGAGACTTTAAATCTTTAATTAATATTCTATTTTTAGCAGATAGAAACAAAATTTTATTGAGTTGAGATTGATAATCTATAGAAATTATTGGGCTTTTTAATGACCAGGCATCTATTTCTTCCCAATAAAAAAAATCGGTAAACATTTCAGGATCAAGTGTAATACGATCTT
>CAYPYR010000027.1:7327-9121 GCA_964415095.1 uncultured Pseudomonadota bacterium
TTATTGCATAGTTCTTGAGAGACAAAATATAATTTTTGATCAAATGTTGCTACAACTTTTTTTTTCCCATCATTAGTAGTTATAAGATGTACCTTCAAGCCATGGAGCGAAGTAATGAATATTGCAAGAAACGTTATTAAAAGATTAATGCGAAAATATTTTGTGTGTATGCGCATGATTAAAACCTTTCTCATGCAAGGATTATATTATTATTTTAGAATTCAATGTTGTAAGTTTCAATAAGATATTCTTGTGATTCTTGATTAAATGTATAAAAAATCTCTCTTAGCACTTGCGTCCAATCATCATTAACATAAAGACATAAATGATCGTCTTCTTCCCATAATTTGTTAAGAAGTAAAATAAACAACAACTGAGTGAAATGCATGATATTTTTGTTATTTCCGTGTGGAATTGCTTGCCAAATGATAATGTTTTTGTCTGTTGTAGCACTTGCAAGCATTGTTGAATCCTGATTAATGGTACAAACACTAACAACATTGGAAAGATTTTTTAAGCGATGTAGCACACGTTGGCTTTTTAGCTCATAAATTGCCGCAGTACAATCCCAAAATCCAACAATTATATTTGAACTTGTGGCATCAAAAGCAACAGAAGTGACCATTTTGTCATTAATTGATAAAATTTTTATATCACTAATTAAATCACGAACTTCAACACTAAATTTGTCTATATATATTTTTTTTGTACCATCAGGACTAAGGATTTGATCATGTGTAGTGATTAATTTGGGTATTGCATCATTTAGACTGGCGGTTTTTATGTTCCAACTCTCTTTAGTCCCTTTTGAAGAAGTAGTTATAAGATCATTATTATAAAAAAATAAAGATATGATAGGTTTTTGTTCCTTAAATTGAGTTTTTATCTGCCATTTATGGAATATTAGTGGGAATTCTTTTATTAAATAGGTAGTTAAATAATGATCTAAGAATCGTAAAGCACGATAGGATGAAGTATCTCTTTCACATTCACCGATGGAATAAATCATCATAAGATCTAAAAGTTCTGTAGCAGTCAAGGACACTATTAATTGCGCTAGAATGGTTAGGCATGCCTGAAATATTTCAGGAACATCAAAATGAGTAGAAGCAAATGCTAATGATCCAATTAAATTTTCAGGATAATCATGCATCACATCAAGTAGATATTGAATCCTAGATTCTGAGGTAATAGTAGAGTAATTTTTATATAGATATTCTATTAAGGGTAAGAAGTATTCTACGAATTCTTTTAGAGAAATGTCGTTAATAATGTGATCAATAGGGTATGCGATTACTGCTGTTTCTTCAGCGCCTAGAAATTCAGCATAATCAAGTATACTTTTTATTGTGTTGGATACATTTTCTACTTCTTGAGGAAGTTCAGTAATTGTGTTCCCTTTATACGTCAAATTAATAGTAACTTCAGGTTTTATAGATGGGATGTTTGAGATAAGAAAAAAAATTGAAAGAAAGCTTACCGATTGAAAGCTTTTGTTGATCATGCATTCTCCTTCTTTTTCAATAACGTTCGTTTAGGGAGATATGGTTATCATTATGACAACGTAATTAAGTTTTCATTATTCGTTATTGGAAAAGCAAAGGATTTGAGAAAAAAATTTATGAATTAAATGATTTTTAACGTGAAATTTTATTGACACAATATCTAAGCAGGTTTCAAATAATATTGATTTTCTATTTATTGCCGCAATTGGAGCTGTTCAACAAGTTTAGGTAGTACAATTTTATAGTTAAAAGCCAAGAATTTTTGTGCTTCAAAATTAAAACTACTAAA
>CAYPYR010000027.1:9221-13431 GCA_964415095.1 uncultured Pseudomonadota bacterium
TATTGCCAGAAAATTGTAAATAATTCGCTATGCCTGCATTAGGAAGCTCTAGATGATTTTTAGTTGCGATATCCCAAATGTAGGTTTTTCCATCAATAGAGCTACCGGCAATTTTTTTGTTGGTGGGGCTAATAGCAAGAGTAATAATCGTTCCGGTATGAATTGGAATAGAGGATATTCTTATCCATTCTTTTTCAAAAAGTATCTGAAATTGAGTTTTAATATAATCTGCACAATTCAAGCCAAAAGGAATGGTGGTTAGTGATCTACAAAGAAAATTTAAATTATTGGGTGTCACTTCTCTAATTAATTCCGGTTCTACGCAAACAACAAGAGCATCACTAATTTCTTGTGGGGTGCTAATTTTCATCATTTCTACTAGATTTTTTTTAATAGCATCTAATATTGGTTGTATGTGCAGATAATCGGCTGCTTTAACTATTGAATACGTTATAGGAGAAGTAAGATAGGGAACGAGTGCCATTTGCACGTTGCTGACTATCATTTCATAAGAATTACCATCGCGTATTCCATAGAGAATTATATCTAATAATGGGATAAAGTGTTGCACGAAATCTTGTTTACTAAAAAAACTAAACAACTTATCAAGCGGAATGGTAATATCTGGTTGATCAGGATTATTATATGTTTCGCCATAAATATTGCGAATTGCTTGCATAAGATTAGCAGCTTTAGGTGTTAAGGTTACAACCTCTTCACCTTCACTTGTAATACGAATATTACCTGCAGCGCAATCAGTGTAAGCAAGCAAGCTCACCGTACTTAAAATCAACAACCATATTTTTTTGCTATTCATCACTATCTTTCTTATAAGTAATAATTTATAAGTTTAGACGTAGTTCTTAAAAATCTACATTATTTATACTAATATTACTATTTGGTAATCAAAAAAGTCAATGATATAGCAAAGTTAATAATAGATTAAGACGAGGCGAGGAATTTAGAAGATATTTTACTCTGCAAAACAGTAATATTCTCAAGCTTTAGCTTTTGTTACAGTATTTATCACAAAAAAATACTATTTTTTGTTACACTACTTATCATTAAGTATCCAATTTTTTGTAATGGTATTCCCTTCAGGAGCAACTGCCATGAATCATGAAAAATTTACCAACGCATTTACCGATTTGCTACAGAGTGCTATTAATATTGCTCAAGAAAAGCACAATGCAACATTGCAACCATTGCATTTACTTGCCGCAAGTTTGGCACAAGAATTTTGTAATTCAATCTATGCTCAACTTGGCATCAACATCACCGAACTCTCTGAACATGTTTCTCGTGAATTAGCAAATTTGCCACAAGTAAGTGGCGGAGAACTACGCATGGACAATACCATGCAAAAGTTCATGACCGATACTGAGCAGGAAGCAAAACAACTCAAAGATGAGTTTATAAGTTTAGATATAGCACTTTTATTATTTGCCCGTGGCAATGGTTTGCCAGCAAGTATTCAAGAATTTTTTAAACAATCAAATTTTACGTATGATCGCGTATTATCTTTTATTACCCAATTACGAGCGGGGGGACACGTGGATACCAAAAATAGTGAACAAGAGTATCAAGTACTCGACAAATATTGCCAAGATTTAACCAAAATGGCCCGTGAAGGCAAACTTGACCCGGTCATCGGTCGTCACGAAGAAATTCGTCGCGTGATCGCCATACTTTCTCGACGTACCAAAAATAACCCGGTATTAGTTGGTGAACCTGGTGTGGGTAAAACCGCTATTGTAGAAGGCATAGCTCAGCGAATTATTAATAATGACGTTCCAGAGAGTTTGCGCAATAAGCGGGTGCTCTCATTAGATATGGGTGCGCTGATTGCCGGTACCAAATACCAAGGTGAGTTTGAAGCTCGGCTCAAAGCTATTCTTAAAGCGATGGAAAAAGAAGAAGGTAACATTATTCTCTTTATTGATGAGCTGCATATGCTCGTGGGTGCTGGTTCAAGTGGTGGCGGTATGGATGCCTCAAACTTATTAAAGCCGGCCCTTGCACGCGGTATTTTGCACTGTATTGGTGCAACTACTTTCATGGAATACAAAAAGTATATTGAAAAAGATGCAGCGCTTGAACGACGCTTTCAAAAAGTATTAGTGGAAGAGCCATCGGTTGAGGATGCTATTTCGATCTTGCGTGGTATCAAAGAACGCTATGAGTTACATCATGGGATTCGTATAAAGGATCAAGCACTCGTAAAAGCAGCAGAACTTTCTGCGCGTATGATAGAAGATCGCTTCTTGCCCGATAAAGCGATTGATCTTATTGATGAAGCGGCGACAATGGTGCGCATGATCATCGATTCAAAACCTGAAGAGATGGATCGCATAGAGCGCAAAATTACGCAGCTTGAGATTGAAAAAGTAGCATTAGGTAAAGAAAGTGATCCAGCATCAAAAAAACGTTTGCAAGAACTAGAACAGGAGCTTGCTGAGCTCAAAGAAAAAATGAAATCGCTTCTTGCTCAGTGGCAAGCACAGCGCAAACCACTTGAGGAAATTCAAAAGCTTAAAGAACAGGTCGATCAAGCAAAGATTGCGTTCATGCGTGCTGAGCGTGAAGGGGATTATGCTAAAGCCTCACGTATTAAATATGGCCAACTTGCCGAACTTGAACAAAAGATCATTGATGAACAAGATAAACTAAAAAACTTAAAGACGCCGCTCGTCAAAGAAGAAGTTGATGAAAATGATATCGCAGCAGTTCTTGCACGGTGGATCAAAATCCCCGTTGAGAAACTCAAAGAAGATGAAGGCGCCAAGTTAATCGCGATGGAAGATGAACTTCATCGACGCGTCATTGGTCAAGATGAAGCGGTGACTAAAGTTGCAAATACCATTCGCGTGCATCGTGCAGGTATTGGTGATCCAAACAAACCAATTGGCTCATTTTTATTTCTCGGGCCGACCGGTGTTGGTAAAACCGAAGTTGCTCGGACACTTGCGGATTACTTGTTTAATGATGAACATCGCATGATCCGTATCGATATGTCTGAGTACATGGAAAAACATGCCGTGGCCCGTTTAATTGGTGCGCCTCCGGGGTATGTGGGCTATGAAGAGGGTGGGCAGCTTACTGAACAAGTTCGTGCGCATCCCTATAGCGTGATACTCTTTGATGAAATTGAAAAAGCGCATCCGGATGTATTTAATATTTTGCTCCAAATTCTTGATGATGGCAGGTTGACTGACTCACAAGGTCGCACCGTTTCTTTTAAGAATACGATTATTATCATGACCTCAAATCTTGGATCTGATCTTATTATGGCGGCACCAAAATTTGATGCAAAATTAGAGCAACAAGTACAATCCTTATTGCAAAAAACATTTAGACCAGAATTCTTGAATCGAATTGATGAGATCATTATCTTTAAGCCTTTGTCAGAAAAAGATGTGAGAAAAATTGTTGATATTCAACTTGCACATCTTAAAGAGCGTATGAAAGATAAAGAGGTTTCATTCACCATTACTGAAAAAGCACTGGAGAAACTTGCTGAACTTGGCTATTCAAAAGAATTTGGTGCAAGACCAGTAAAGCGTGCGGTGCAGCAGTATGTGGTAAATCCACTGGCGGTAACCATGCTCAAAAACCCTGGGCAAAAAACATTTGCTATTGATGTAGCTGACGATGCAATAACAATAAAATAACTTTTTGTAAGGGCATAAATGAGGAGAGTAGTTGTTGGAGCATTACTTTTTTGTTGCACCATCCTTAATGGTAATCAAAAAAAGTGGTTAAAAGAAAAAACAGAAATTGTTTGTTACTTAAAATATGAAACAAAAATTAAGACGAGAAAATCTACACCAACGCGAGTTGTATTTCAAACCTTAGAAGAAGGGAATAATAGAGCACTACATAAACTCTTAAAAAAGTATCAACACAAGATTTCTTTTAATGATAAGAAAAAAGGGAAAAGTTTAGTTTTTTTGGCAACCGAACTCGAGAATGTTGAGGCAATAAAATTGCTGATTGGTTATGGAGCAAACCCGAATGCACCTGATTTAGATAACTTTACGCCCCTCTTAGTAAGTATTCAAGAAAGTAATATTGCGGTAATGAATGCACTTTTAGAAGGAGGAGCTGATCCGAATGTGTTGCGTTGTGATGAAACGCCTCTGAGTTATGTGTTAGATTATAAAGATCCAGATTCTGTTTTGCCATATGTATTGAAGCTTTTACATCATGG
>CAYPYR010000028.1:0-5532 GCA_964415095.1 uncultured Pseudomonadota bacterium
GGAATAGTTGCAAGTGATTTGATCGGTTGTTTCCCTGCTGGCAAATAAAGTGGAAATTCTACATTAGCGAAATAGGGAACAATGTAGTTAGCACCGGGTATGGATGCGATGAATTTGAGCGAAGCCAATCGAGGGTCATGTTTTAGTGAATGCATAATGGCGCTATTGCCACTTGCAAATGGCGATTCTAAAATTACCGCCCGAATTACATGCGATGGATTGTTTTCCTGTGCAAGCTTATTGATGGCGGTTGCAGTGCCCTGAGAGGTAGCGTGCAAGATAGTTCGCTGTGTTGGTTCTTTATGATGCATTGCTTTATGTAAATATCTCAAGCATTGCCCTTGTCCTAAATCAGGTAAGTGACGAGGAGATTCTACGTGTATTATATCAAGTTCATGATTTTCTAAAAGATTAGTGAGGTAAACATGTTTATTGCTACCACTCATCCCTGGTACGGCAAAAATAGTTAGCGGAGTAATTGGTTCTTCATCGTCTACTGTATAGATATTAGATATAAAAAATATAGAACTAAAGAAAAGCAGAAGTTTTTTCATGATTTGCTCTTTTTTAATAACATAAACTTTTAAAGCACGCTTGTTTTATTCTAGAGTATTAAAAATTGTTTTTAAATATTACGAGAAAGTAGCATCATGAAGCCCATAACGCTTTTTCCACAAGATACTGTTTTTTGGTACTTAGATAAAATGGACATCAAACCATTAACTGATGATATAACGACCGATGTAGTAGTCATTGGTGGTGGCATGGCGGGACTTACTGCAGCACAAAGTTTTCATGAAAAAGGACTCAAAGTAGTTTTACTCGAGAAAAACTTTTGTGGTTCCGGTGCGAGTGGTAAAAGTTCTGGATTTATTACGCCTGATTCAGAATTACCATTGCGTGATTTGATCGAAATGTATGGAGAGACTCGTGCGAAAGAATTATGGGAGTTTATCACCTCAGGAGTTACTCATATTAAAAATAATATTGAGAAGTTTAACATTGATTGTGATTACCAAAAGCAGGACACGTTAGTAGTTGCTAATACGCAGAGTACTTTTAACTCTATGATTGAAAAAGAACATGCCGGACGAACGCAACTAGGTTTTCAAAGTACACTTTTGGATGATAAGCACTTAGCTCAAACGCTTGGTACCAATCAATATAAGGGTGGTGTGACCTATGGCGAGACGTTTGGTATACAAGGTTACGAATATTGCCAAGGGATGAAAAAGGTTTTACAAGAGTTGGGTGTCCAGATTTATGAAGAAACACCCGTAGTTGAAATTCAAGACCAACTCGTTACCACACCAAAAGCAATCGTACGTGCGCGATATATCATTGTATGTAGTGATTATTTTACGACGCAACTTGGACTACTTACTGATAAAATTTATCATGCGCAAACATTTTTGATGGTGTCAGCGCCACTGCAAGAAGCACAGATAAAAAAAATATTTCCCGATAAAAAGTATTTAGTCTGGGACACTGATTTGGTGTATCACTATTATCGGATGACGCGCGACAATCGCCTGTTACTTGGTGGCGCAAGTTTATTATATACTTACGCAAAAGAAGAAAAACACAATAATAAACGCATGATCAAAAAACTTAATAACTATTTTACTACTAAATTTCCCCAAGCGAAAGTGCAGTTCGAATACATTTGGCCGGGGCTGATTGGTATTAGTAAAGATTTATTTCCGCTTGCGGGGTTTGATCAAAAAATACCCTCGGTATATTATATTGCTGCGGCCGCAGGGCTGCCGTGGGCAGCAGCACTGGGAAAATATAGTGCCGAGCGAATTTTAGATAACAAAGTCTGTTTTGATGATCTGCTTTCACCGTACCGCTCGTTTCCAATCGGTGCAACTACGCAGGCTATCTTGGGCAAGCAATTGAGTTTTGCGATATCAAATTTCTTAACCGTAAAAAGTATGTAGCCGAAAGGTAAGTAATGCACAAGAATGTACAAAAGATAATTGTTTTTTTTATGCTCACTGCATCAAGCTTTCTTTGTAGTAAGCAATTACGTTTCGGAATACTTTCAACTTCACGTTTTAATGAACCGATTATTGAAGCAATTCGTATGTCATCCAAAAGCACTGTTGTTGCTATTGCGTCACGCAATTTGGAAAAGGCGCAAAATTATGCCAAAGATCATAACATTCCCATAGCGTACGGTAGCTATGACGCATTGCTTGCTGATCCAAATATTGATGTAATCTTTAATCCATTACCAAACTCACTGCATGGTGAGTGGACGATCAAAGCATTGCAAGCAGGTAAGCATGTGTTATGTGAAAAACCGATGGTGACTACGCGTGAGGATTTTGAACAAATCAAACAGTTAGCAGCAGAGCATAAACTCGTTGTTGCCGAAGGACTTGCCTATTTTTATCATCCGCAAACGCGAATATTAAAAAAGTTATTAACAGAACAGGTAGTTGGTAAAATTAGATTAATGTCAGCAACTCTTCATATTCAACTTGATACTGGTCATCTTTCTCAGGTACCAGAACATGGTGAAATCAGGCTTAATCCTCATTTAGGTGGTGGTACTATTTGGGATTTGGGAATTTATTGTAGCAGCATTATGATTTTAGTGGCACAACATATTGCTCAAGTCTCTTTGCCAAAAGAAGTTCATGCACAAACACTTATTGGTCCTACAGGAGTTGATATCGCATCGATGGCAACATTTCGTTTTACTGATGAATTACTTGGGATGTTTTCTACTTGTTTTTATAGCCCCTTTAAAGCGGCATTAATATTATATGGTGAAAAAGGGCGCATCGAACTTGATGGTCCATGGCATGGTGGATTTTTTAGTAAAAGTTCAATTAATGTTATTTATGAAGATGGAACTATGGAAAATCATCTGCAAAATCTTTTAGAAAATTGCTATATTTATGAAATAGCTGCAATGGAAGATGCAATTCTTGACGGCAAAGAGCTGCTTTGTTCGCTTGAGCATAGTGAAGCATTTCTCAACGTGCTTTTAGCATTGCATGAGTCAGCTCAAAACAAAGCAGTAACGGATTTGAAATAATTTGTTTGGAATTAAAATTATGATTTTTTTAAATTTTTTATATTTGATAGTAATAATAATGATTAACAACTCACTTAATGCACAAATTCATGAAACCAACGTTGCGGTAATCGGTGCCGGTATTGCTGGACTTACTGCAGCATATCGTTTGCATCAACAAGATATAGATGTACACGTTTATGAAGCAAAGAATCGTGTTGGTGGCCGAATTTTCTCAGTATGGGTGAATGACCATAGTGCAGAGCTTGGTGGTCAAGGCATTGCTGATGGAGGAGAAGCACACAACCTTCGTGCATTAATAGAAGAATTAGGATTGCCGTTAAATACTATTCATTGGCACTATTCTCTTTATTATGAGCACCAAGAGCAGCTTATAGCATTTCATTATTTGCTGAAAAAGTTTTATGCTGAAAATAACTATACGCTCGAAACTTTACGTGAGAGATTAGAGCAAGTTGCACAGCAATCAAAGAATATGCAAGATATTTTACTACAACTCTTCCATTTCAATAAAGAAGATCTACTCTACAAGTCATTATGTCATAGGCTTGCTGGGTATGAAGGTGCGCCGGTAGAACAACTTTCAACGATTTACAAAGATACTTTATATTATATGCTCTGTGGTGGGATAGCAAAAGTAAATCAAGAAGCAAATAGTTATGAACATGTAAGCATAAAAGGTGGCAACAGTCGTTTGCCGGAAGCAATTTTTGAACAATTGCCGGATCGTGTGCATACCAACATGATATTGCGCAGCGTTACAAAACATGATGATGGACGTTATCTGCTCAGGTTTGCTGATGATACTATTGTTATTGCGGATAAAGTAGTTTTTGCCACGCCATGTTCTGTTTTTAATGACATTGAAATTGCAAAAAATATTATTCCGGATGAGACTCTAGCTGCTATTCGTAATGTGCAATATGGTACTAATGCTAAAATATTGGTTCCCCTGCGAGATAAAGATACAAGTAATAACTTTATAATGAATGGTCGTATGAGTACCCATTTTAATGCGGATAGCACGGTACTGACTATGTACTATGTGGGCGATTATGGAAAATATGATCAAGATTCTATCGCAGAGCTTTATGAAGAAGACTCTGCTACGTTAAAAGCAACTTTTAGAGAAGCAATCATACCATCAACATCTCCCGTGATTGCACGAGATGAACGATATGCGCAATATAATACGCCCGTTGGACATAGTTGGCCAAATGATCCATTTATTGGAGGTTCATACCATATTATTGCGCCAGGACAAGAAGAGCTTTTGACTACGTTAGAAGAATATAATGGTGAGACGGTAAAATCACTTTTTGCACCGATTAATGATCAATTATTTTTTGCTGGTGAGCATGCATCAGTATTAATGGATGTGCCAGGTACAATGGAAGCAGCATGTGAATCGGGCGAGCGAGTTGCTCGTATGATTGAGAAAATGAGCGTGACTGAAAAGTAGTTATGTGAAACTACTTTTGTTTCTCTTCAGGACGGATAGCAGCGCCATCAATTTCAATTTTTACTAAATCGCGCAAATACCAGGCTTTATTAAGAAATGGTTGCGCTATCTTGCCCGCTTCTTCATCTTCTTTTGATACCTTACTCGCTGAGATTACGGTATTGAATGGGAAGAGTAATTGTTCTTCATGATCGCCACCATCTTGTAATACACAAGTAGTAAGTACATAATCACCACGATCAATAGGGCTCGTATATCTATTTTGTGAAACAGTTATTGAACGAACATGGTTCAAATCAATCATATTATTAGAATTATCATTTGGTGTTTTAACACCACGTAGCGTAGTCTTTGCATTACTAACGTTTTTCCCTGCTGCCGCTGCGGCACTAAAGGCAATATTAACTACTGGTATTGTTACCGAATTATCAGTAATAATACCGCGATAGCTCGGCTCATTACGTTCTAACTTTGCCCATTGCGGCTGAATATCCTTGGAACATTCAGATTCTGCACTGCCACCCATTGGACATATGGTACCGTACAAACCTGCAATACATACGGTTATGATTATTAAGAGGTAGTTTTTTTGATTATCCATGGGCTTGCCCTTTAATTTACGCTGTTTTTTACTTATTTCCATTATAGTTCATATAGTTATATAATCTTTAGATATTACAAATATAAAATAACATATAAATTTTACTAAAAACAAGTATATCGAGAGAAATGTGGTAAACAGGGGATTTTATCTAAATCTGATAGCTATTTTGGCAGAATAAAGTGAATTTAATCGAATAGGTTGTTTTCCATGCGCATTTTGATCTCATCAATAAGCTTCTGGGCATGCTTTTTTTCATCAGAAAGCATTGCTTCCAGAGCAGTAATGCTATGGCAGCGTGCATCTTTGGCATCTTTGATATAGTAATTTTCTAAACGCCAAATGCTATCCATTTTGCAATGCAGTAATTTTATAAGATCGTAATTAATATTTTTCATCACTACTCCGGTAAAAATA
>CAYPYR010000028.1:5632-9050 GCA_964415095.1 uncultured Pseudomonadota bacterium
CCTGATGTACAACTAATGATACAAAAAAGTATGACGCCATAAAAATTGTTGCTATTCATTACATACCCTTCTGATAATTAAACCCACTCAAGTTCTACTACAGATAATTCAGTATAGCGAAAGTTTGAAAAAAAAGTGAATAACCAATACTAAGCTGGTTTTAGCTTTCGTAAAAATTTGCGTGAACAGTAAAGGGGATATGATGCGGCAGCAGAATTCGCGCATGTTCGTTAAACGTTGCTGCATCAAGCACTAATAAGAATGATTGTTTTGTTTTAGTATCCAATATTACTGAAAGTAAAACCCCATCATCTTCAGCTTGTGCGCAAGGAGCTGCAACAAAAACTGGTTGGCTTGGATAACAACCTTTAGCTTGCCATGTGACACTCTTGTGGGTTGATAGATCTATTTTAACGATTTGATTATACATACCAGCGCGTGGACTCATCGAAAGCGCATAGATAGTAGTATAATGCTTTGTACGATAGTGCTTGTTAATAGCCGGAAGTTCAATAGCTCTTTCTACCAGAACATGAGAAGTTGCAGTATTCGTTGTAAGGTCGAGCGTGTAGCGTCGTAATATACTCGTAGTCGGCAGCAATGGTTCATTGCTGCGAATTTTTGCAAAATTCAAGTTAGCAAAAAAGTGTTCAGCATTGGTAGTAACGACATCAAGTACTATAGTGTTTGCTTCTTCACGAGCATTAACTTGATGAAAACTAAAAAATGCGGGTGTGGCAATACGGGAAACTTCTATACCAGTTTTTTTATCAATTATAATAAACTGAGTTTTCTTATGTTGCTTCCAAAAATAATTTTTTAGTTGTGGCAAAAGCGTTGTAAAAGATTTTTGTGTATAGCGCAGTGGTGTTTCAATAATGATAATATACTGCTCCGTGATCGAGAGGCTATGCATATACGATGGTTTGTGCGTAGCAATAGTTGCAATCGTCTTTTCTTTGCGATCATTTTTTTTGTGAGCATGAATTATATACTTTTTATCCTGATTTGAAACTTCAAGGCGATAATAGATATCAGTTAATGGATCGAGCACTACCTGCGCAGCGGAAACATTATCTTTTTTATCTTGCTTATTGGTTTCTTGTTCATCAATAGAAAATGTTTCTTTATTAATCACTACCGGCATAGAGAAGTCACTTAATGCAATATATTGATTGTTTCTTGGTATGACGTTCATGCAGGCATTATCATAATGTGTAGTATGAGTAGCTTTCGGTGACGATCGCAGCATCTGTTTTAAACGTTGCCACCAGGAAAGTACGAGTGTCGTATTCGTAATACTTGGTGCATAATTATGTTCGAGCGCCGTAGTATAATATTTTGTAGAGAGTACGGCATGATCATAGGAAACGCCTGATGGTGCAATAGCGAACCGATATAAGCAAGCAAAACCATCAAGCCAATGTTGGACCGAAATATTGTTATATTCAAAAATACCGGGACCCATGAGCAGCAACTCACCTTGAAGCCATGATGGCAGTGTGCCTTGAATTTCTAATTGCGCAATAGATGCGCGAGGACTAGTTGAAGTAAAACCAAGTGTGCATTTCTTGTGTGGCAACATAGTACCATCATTCCAAAGATAAATACTTCCACCGACAAGCGCGATGATCAGTAGAAAAAAACTACTGGTTATTATGTGACGTTTTTGCACGTTTCCCCCCATGCTTGGACGTTATTAATCATATTTCTATGCTAACCGACTGAGCACTTTTGTCAATTTTGCATAAAATGATCAGCTAAAAACACTATTAGAGAATGTTTTTGGGGTATGAGCGCAGATAGAGCAATTGTCATTGGTTAGATTGTTCCCAGGTAAGCATTAATTTCTTACGCTCGATTCTCCAGCGATAACCGGTTAAGTTGCCAGACTTTCCAATTACGCGATGGCAAGGGATAAGCCAGGAAATATTGTTCGATCCGATAGCGCGAGCGACGGCACGAATAGCAGTTGGTTTACCAATGGTGATTGCAACGTCTTGATAAGAAGTTGTGGTGCCATAGGGAATAGCGCGTAATGCTTCCCACACTTTTATTTGGAATGGTGTGCCACGTAGCTGGAGTTTTGTATAATATTTAGTTTTATAATCTTGATTAAATATTTGTTCAACGATATTTTTCGTAAGATTATTGTTTTCAACTAACAAATAATTCTTCCAGCGCTTTTTCAGTTCATCATGTACTGCGTAGTTATCATCAGTAAACGCAAGATAGCAGATAGCATCATCAATAAGTGCGATAACACAAGCACCAAATGGTGTCGCATGCGTGCCATACGAGATAATTTTTTTTGTGTCTGTTGTATTCATTTTTGTATGCAGGGTTTAATTTGATTTATTGCGACGTTGCTTTTCTTGATAGAGCCAGCGCGCAAGATTATCAAGTAACACACCCATTTTTGTATCAGCGAGTACATCTAAATTGGTAGTATCAAATGCATGATCGCCTACTGTTTCAACTACAAATGATTTTGGTAACAAGGTTAATAGTACAGCATGTTGATAACCAACAAACGGTTGATTAGAGATTGCAAGTACTGATCCAGGTTGAGGGTTCTTCTCTAACCAAGAATTTGCGGTATCGCCCGTGGTTGGACGTGCGCCATTTGCATGTTTTGGAGCATTAATAATAGTTAATGGAATCTTTTTTAATGAATCAGGTAATGCTGCTTGATCATAAACCATTTGCATCATCTCGGCTTCAGTAGTTGGAAGATCTTGAGTTAACGACCAATTTTTTTGTGCAGGAAATGACTTTGGACCATTTAATAATTCCTGTTCAGATTCAAGCGTAGGATCTAAATCACGTGCTCCAGATAAAAATATAAGGTGCTTAAAGCGAATTCCCGCATTCCACAGCGCAATGGTATACGCTAATCGAATACGCACTGTTGGCAAGATGGCACCAAGAATGAGTGCATAATCATAGGTGGTTTGTGAAGGTTTAATTTCATCGATGCAACCCAATTTAATAAATAGAGGTCGAAGCACATCAGCTTTTTGCTCCCATTTCTCTTCCATTTGCCAACGTTCAGTTCCCGGTTTACGTAGTAATGTTGCTTGAGTAGTAGCAACGATTGCATCAAGATTTGGTTCAACCACAAGATCTAACTTTTCAAGCAGCGCTGAAAAAGTTTTAGTTGGGGAACCATCTTTATTAATTAATTTTTCGCTATACATTTTTTTGCTCTTATAGCTAGAACTCGCAAAGAAAAACGTGGTAATGCCAGCAATTACGAATGCCATGATACATAATTTTGTTAGGCGTTGCATATTATTTCCTCAAAGTTAATGATAAACCGGTTGTTTAGAATTTTCTGTAATATTTGATTTTTTTGCAAGTAGTTTGCATAAAGAAAGATTGAATTTGAATATTTAGATGAGTTCGTATGCTTCGA
>CAYPYR010000028.1:9150-13045 GCA_964415095.1 uncultured Pseudomonadota bacterium
GCGTAGTATGGTGGAGAGGGAGGGATTCGAACCCCCGATACCGATCGCTCGGTATAACGGATTTCAAGTCCGCCGCGTTCAACCGCTCTGCCACCTCTCCATCTGATATTATTTTAAATTTTTTTAAGCTTCAAATTGACTTGGTATGCGAAGCTTATATAGCCCTCGCGAGCTTGACTGGCAAAGCCAGACGAAGCTAGGTTAGTAGCGAAGACTGGTGGAGAGGGAGGGATTCGAACCCTCGATACTGGTCTCCCAATATACGCACTTAGCAGGCACGCGCTTTCGACCACTCAGCCACCTCTCCATTCTCAAATCGGGGAATTTCATGGTGCGCCCATGAGGAGTCGAACCTCAAACCTTCAGATCCGTAGTCTGATGCTCTATCCAATTGAGCTATGGGCGCATTATCTATTTTAACTTTTTGAATCACAGTATAATGAATATTATACCGTTTGTCTCTCTTTTTTATTGCAAATTTATCTCATTACATAGTACACCATATAATAACGAATTAATAGGGGGAAAATGGCTTTTTATATAGATATTAAAGTAATACCTCAATCTGGACGTCAAATTTGCCTGCTTGATAAGGCTGGCATGATGCGTTGTTACCTAAAAAGTGCCCCTGAAGCCGGCAAAGCAAATCAAGAATTGATCACAATTATTGCCAAAGCACTCTCATTACCAAAGCAGAACATCACTATTGTACTTGGCGCTACATCGCGATCAAAACGACTGTTGATTGATGCTAATATAGATCGCGAAAAATTACTGAAAGCATTAGGTATTGAAGAGCAGCTAACGATTATCTAAAAAAGTGAGTCTATTGTATGAAGCAATTTAAATGGCATGGCATTGATTTAGCAGGTAAGAGTTGCTCGGGTGTTGCATCGGCATTAACCGAAGAAGAGCTGCATAGTACATTGCGTCATGATGGCATTGCCATTCTTGCGGTTCATGAGCCGAAAAAAGCATCAATAACATTTTTCGCTGCACGATTTCTCACATTTATTAATGGCGCAACACCGCATAATTTCAAAAAAGTACTACCAGAATTTTTTGAAAATTTACGCATGTTGCTTGAAAGTGGCATAGTACTTAATGATGCATTAATGATCATTGGCCGTTATTATGGGGAATCTTCTCATGCAAAATCGATCGCATTACTTCGTCGACATCTTAATCGGGGGATGCGATTTTCACAAGCGCTCGCGCAAGAAAATAGTTGTTCGTCATTGCTCATTGCTATGATCAAATCGGGTGAAGCCTCGGGGAAACTCAGTGTGGCCTTTAAAGAAATATCACAATATCTTATGGAAATGCGTCAATTAAAAAAAGAACTCAAATCCGCAACACTGATGCCAAGTATTACGCTTGGATTTTCCTGTCTTTTAGTTATAGGACTCGTCTTTGGTATGATTCCGCGTTTTGAACAATTATTTAGAAATACCGAGCGGCCCCTGCCCCCATTAACACGTTTAGTCTTTGCCATTAGTGCTTTTTTAGGATCCTGGCAGGTAGTTGGACTTATGAGTTTTCTGGGGTTGTGCGGAGGATTGATAGTGCTTGCAGTGCGCATGCAATCAAGAAAGATTTATGTTCATAACGTCTTATGCAGATTACCGATCTTTGGACTATTGATTATCCAGCGTAATGCAGTCCTGTTCCTGCGTGCACTTTCTTGTACTACAGGTGCTGGGGTGTCGCTGCATGAAAGTTTATCGATAGCGCTTGAAGTTATTACGAATGCAGCAATAAAGAAAGAATATGTACACCTTTCAGAGCGTGTGCTTGGAGGATCTGCGTTGAGTGGGGCATTTGAATCCATACCAGATCGTTTTGTGCCAGATATAGTAATTCCGCTTATGATGGTTGGCGAGCGATCAGGTAATCAAACCATAATGTTCACTCGTGCAGCTGATTTGATCAACAATGCCCTGCAAGCAAAGTTACGCATGCTTGTGCTATTTTTTGGTCCATTTCTATTGGTCTGTATTGGGTTACTCGTTGCCTTGATACTCATGGCACTCTATATCCCGCTGTTTAATATTGGTCATATTCTGTAAAAAACAGGTGAGTCTAATAATTAAATTGATTTTCTCGCCCATTTTGGTACCATTACATCGTAGTCATCGATATTTTTGCCGAAGTGGCGGAACTGGTAGACGCACGGGACTCAAAATCCCGCGATGGCAACATCGTGTCGGTTCGATTCCGACCTTCGGCACCATTTTATCTAATCAAATATTTTTTCAGCATCACTTATTTCATACTTTCTCTAAACCGTTGTGATTCTTTATTACCATACGTAAATTCATTAATAATAAAATTGATTATTACTATTGATGAAAGGGAAGTATGAACAAATCGCAGGTTATTGTTTTATTTGTGGCAATGATGGTGCCAATAGTAGTTTCCAGCTCGATTGTGCAATTTCTTGAAAGCACGGTTGAAAAAGCTGAAAAAGTACTGGAAGAAAGTTTAAAGAATGTCGAAAAAAGCGAGGCGATTGTTGAGGCCCAGCTTGCAGATACTATTAATAAATCGGTAAGTGAAACATTACAAGCGGTTGATAAAGAACTTAATAGCGTCGTTGATCTTATAGTGCAAGAAAAGAACTTGCCATCAACTGGTTATACGAAAACGACTATTAGAGCCGAGCTTGATGCACTACTCAAAAAACGACTTACCTATAATAAATATTTAAGTGATGCCATAACGGGCATGAGCGAAGCAGAACAAAAAGCATTTGACGCCCAGATAGAGGAACTTTCTCTTTTTACTAAACCCGATGTGCTTAAACAGGCAGTCAGTATGAGTGACCTGGTAAAATCAAAAGGTTTTACGGTTGAGCAGATTTGCAATCTTGCAACACTTCGTCGTGAAACAGAAGAGCTGCAAGATAAATTTTTACAAAAATGGAATCTTGATATTTCATTCGGTACCAAATTTAAAGTACAACTCCAAAGTGTCTATCAAAAAATTAAATCATTATTTTCTACGAATGTACCCGAGGGTTCAGTGCAACTGCCGCGTGAAGAGCTTGAGGCATGGGCAAAGCGCTGCGGTTATTCAAAAACAGATAATTTTATTGGTGTATTGCAGAAAACAGCAAATGATATGGAGATGAATGAATTGGTTATACAGTATAAAGGGCGCGGTTTGACCAAAGAAATTTTGCAGCATCTTGTGGATCTTGCAAAGAGTTTACCAAAAGTATAAGGACATTAAATAATTATTTTAACGTGAGGTGAGTAGTATGAACGTTGTACGAATAATAAGTTTTATTATGCTTGGCTTTGGTATGCAGCAACTCAATGGCACCATGGCCCAATTGGTAGGAGAAGCACTTACTAAAGTAGGAACAGTCTTTGAAGAAGTAGCCTTAGAATTGGGTAAAGGTGCGGTAATTGCAGGTAAAGATCTTGAAGAAGTAATCACACGGACAGCAGAAAAAACAGTTAATTCTGTTGATAAGCAAATAGATGCGTTAGTAGAAGTAATAGCAATTGAACGAAAATTACCTTCATCCGGATATGCAAAAACAGCACTCAAAAAAGAACTTTCAGATGTGCTGATTAAGGTACTTAAAGCTGATAAAGAAATGAGTTTAATTGCTGGGCGCTTGTCGAGCACTGAGCAAAATATACTTAATAGTGAATTAGCAACATTCTTAACTACAAGTAGTGACAAGCTTGATCGAGAAATAAGTAAGAGCCAGCTTCTTACTAAGGTCCCTGCAGAAGAATTAAAAAATTTAGTAGAACTGAAACGTGAAGCAATGAATGCCCCGCGAGACTTCATTCTTCGAGAGCATTTAGATCCATCACTATTAACCAAAATTAAAGTACAATTACGATCACTTTTCCAAGCAATTAAATCGATATTCTGG
>CAYPYR010000029.1:0-12893 GCA_964415095.1 uncultured Pseudomonadota bacterium
CATTATGTTGCAGAAAAAATGACATATCAAGAGTTATATAGACTTCTGGAAACGATTATAATTGAAAAGAAGCATGAGCCAGAACTTCAAGAACCAGAATTTATTAATACATTATTATCTCTCGATGATGGTCGGGGGAATACTCCATTAAATAGACTTAATGATTCAAGATATGATGCATCCAAAAGGTCCAAAAGAGTAAAATCGATACAGCAAATTGGATTTACTCCCAATGAACATGAGAGCTGGACAAGTGATGTATCAAGTAGTGATATCCGGCGTATAGAATTGAAAGATGACTGACCATGACTTTGGGTAAATTTGACGATTTCACAAATCTGGGGCATCTTGAAATCAATTTAGATAATGTCTCAATCTTCAACAGACCTGCCGTCCCAATAATGGTGATTAAACTATGAAACTCTCACTTGCGTGGATCTTTGATCATATCGATGCTGACTGGAAGCAACAAGATGTTCAGCATATTGTCAAAAAATTTAACGAAATAACCGCTGAAATTGAACATGTGCATAAGATTCATGTTGATCTTAGTGCTTTTGCTCTTGGCACGATGGAAAATCATGAAAACCCATCGGATATTTTAATCCCTGAGTGGAAAATCACGACCAAATTGCCAAAACGAGATGATCTTGATGATCAATCAACTAATACCAATTATTATATGGTCAGACGAGAACGTACGGTTGATGGATTTCGGTATCACTGGGCACAATGCGCTGATTTTGGTTTAGAAAAGGGTGGTAATCTGTCAGCTTTTGCGATTTCACCAAAAGAGCTTGATGGTTCATGGAAAAAGCGGGTTGAAGTCGACGATTATATCTTGGAAGTGGATAATAAATCTATCACTCATCGGCCAGATATGTGGGGCCATCGCGGGTTTGCACGAGAGATTGCCGCGTTTTTAAATTTACCCCTCAAGCCGGCATCAGATTTTTTAACCTCGATTAATGTACAGTATGTTGATAAAAAAGTTTCACCTACTAGTGAACAACCATTAAAAATCGAAAATAAAGCTCCTGAGACATGCTCGCAGTTTGCAACGTTATACTGTTCATCAGTTGATCAAAAACCATGTGACCTAGGTATAGCGACTCGTCTTATGCGTGTTGGCTCACGACCAATTAATGGTATTGTCGACTTAACTAACTACGTCATGCTTGATTGGTCTCAACCGATGCATGCCTTTGATGCCAAAAAGCTTACCGGCAATCAGGTAATTGTTCGTATGGCGCATGCAGATGAAAAACTTACATTACTTGATGATCGCACCATTACATTAACAGAAGAAGATTTGGTAATTGCTAACGAAAAACATGCTATGTCGCTTGCTGGTATTATGGGCGGTAAAGATGATTCGATCAATCAATCTACTCATGCTATCTTGCTTGAGGCTGCGCATTTTGATCCAAACATAATTCGCAAAAGTGCATTGCGTCATAAAGCGCGTACTGAATCGTCCGCACGATTTGAGAAAAAATTAGATCCGACGCAAGTTACTGATGCACTGATGCGTTTTATTAAGCTTGCACAAACTACCGGTATATCTCTGCAGCATGCACAAACCATTATCTGTCTTGGTAAACAAATTGCACCTAAAGCAATTACCGTGAGCCATGCTTTCTTAGAATCACGAGCAGGATTTACATTAACACAACAAGAAGTAGTTGAACCATTAACGCGTCTTGGATTTATCGTAACCAGCGAAAAAAATGGTGAATATCAGATTACTATACCGAGCTTTCGGGCAAGTAAAGATGTTACGAGAGCTGAAGACATATTAGAAGAAGTCATCAGGTTTTATGGCTTCAATCGCATTGCGCTTAATTTTCCATCATTTGTTAAGTTGCCCTATGATCTTGATCCACTCATGCGCGTGCGCACTATTAAAAATTATCTTGCAGGTGCGGCTCATATGACCGAACTCTCCTCTTACGCACTCTTTAATGAACAATTTATTAAGCGTATTGGTTTTGCAATCAATGAAGAAGCATTTGCGGTAGTTAATCCGATATCAGAACATTATAAACGTCCGGTAACCAGTTTAGTGCCGGCATTGCTTGAAGCAATAACTGATAACTTTGTAGATCACGATGTGCTTAATTTTTTTGAATTGGCTCGCATCTGGCAGGAAACAAAACAAGAAATCACGGAACGCAAAACCCTTGCTGGAGTTTTTTTCCACAAGAAAAAGCCGGTTGATTTCTACGCTGCAAAATCGCAACTTACCGGGCTTTTTGCGCTTCTAAATCTTACCGTTTCTTGGATTAAAGAATTAGAAGATTATCCATTCTGGGCAAGTGAGTTTGAATGTGCACGACTTGAGCTTGATGGTAAGCTGCTTGGTCATGCCGGGAAAATCAATCCATTGCTGCTTGCAAAACTTGATGTATTGCCAGAAAGTGATGCGTTTATTTTTGAACTCAATGCGGATATTTTGATCGAGCACAATCCAGCGATCCGTCACTTTGTCCATATTCCAAAATATCAAGAAAGTGATTTTGATCTAAGTTTTATTGTACCATTATCCTTAACAGTAGCCGAACTTGTTACTACGCTCGGTGGTGTAGACACTCGGGTCAGAAATGTTAAACTCATCGATTTCTTTGAAAAAGATTCGTGGGTAAATGAACGAGCATTAGCATTTCGTTTGATAGTAGGTAGTGCTGATGGGACGTTATCAAAAGAAGAAATTGAGGAAATACGAAGTAAGGCTATTAACGTAGCAGAGCAGAAGGGTGCAAAACTCAGAGTATAGATGCTCTGAAAGATTTGTTAAAAAATAAATAAAGGCCGTGCATGAATGCAAAAACTAATAAAGTAACCTCTGGATTTTGGTATCTCATACTACTTTTTATCTTGCTTGCTATTGATCGTTTTACTAAACAAGGAGCGATCAAAGTACTTGCTCATCAGAATATTGCTATTATGCCGGGGTTTCGATTAACGCTCTTAAAAAATCGTGGCATATCTTGGGGAATGCTTGGTTTTGAAAATCCAACCTTATATTTTATAATAAGTTTTATTATTGCATCGATTGTAGTATGCCTTGCAGTCTATACCTATTTTGAATATAAAAAAGGGGTATGGATAGTGCCTGAGATTTGTATTCTCGCTGGTGCGCTTTCAAATTTATATGATCGCATTTACTATAGTGGTGTTATTGATTTCATTGAGCTCTATATAGGCAATTGGTCCTGGCCGGTATTTAATGTGGCAGATGCACTATTAGTAATCGGTGTTTTCTTGATATTCGTGCGATCAATGAAAAAAGGTGTGCAATGATGAATATTAATGAATGGTGCATTTATCTAAGTACATTTGGTGGTCTTGGCCGATGGATTGGTGGTGGATTTCTTGCAACATTATGGGCATTAGCACTGGTATTAATCGGTAAAGGTATTTATTTAATAAGTCCAGTTTCGGCTTATTGGGTTTTGGGCATTTTCTTGTTAAGTACGGCAGTGATTGTAGCAATAGCGGCCCCAGCTATTACAATAGAAGATAAACGCACAATTATTTTAGGAAAATTAGTTGGCATGGTGGTAGCATTTGCTGGTATTCCATTTGAGTTGCATTATTGGAAACTCCTATTTGCCGGTTTTCTACTGTTTCATGTATTAAATTTTTTAAAACCATTGTTATTGTATAACGAAAAACTTAAAAAATTATCTCACTCTAACTTCTTTGATCTTTTTATCACAGAATTAATGTTTGGTTTTTTTGTTAATATGTTCATTCGAATTGGGATATGGTTATTTTACGGCGCTTAATCTCAATCTTTTCATATGTTAATCTCATATCATTGTTTTACCCTTTGTTTTGTCGGAATTGTAACCAGCACTTATCAGTAGATTTAGTGTTGTGCGATGATTGTTATTCACTCATTAAACCAGTAGCAACAAAATATTATGCATTGAGTAGTACAGAAAAAATTGCGGTAATGAGTGTATCAACCTATGTGGAACCGTTGAGAACATTAATTCTTCGGAAATTTTGCGCTGATCCACGGGCAAGTATGCAACTTGGCACGATTATGATACGATCGCAATTACTACAGAAGATTGATGCTGATTGTTTGATTCCGGTGCCGTTGCATTGGATGCGTTATGCAAAACGTGGATTCAATCAGGCAACTGAAATTGCCAAGCAGGTGAGTGCGGGATCAAATATTCCCACTATTGATTGTGTGCGACGTGTTAAAAAAACAGTATTTCAATCAACTCTTTCTCCTAAATTACGCAAAAAAAATGTTTGTGATGCTTTTGCGCTCTCGTCTATTTCCAAAGAAAATCTAGAACTATATATAACAGGCAAACATATTGTTATTGTTGATGATCTCTGTACAACGGGCAATACGCTCATACAT
The DNA here is from genome assembly GCA_964415095.1 of uncultured Pseudomonadota bacterium. Taxonomy (GTDB): domain Bacteria; phylum Babelota; class Babeliae; order Babelales; family UBA12411; genus CAYPYR01. The sequence continues at coordinate 4,388 of CAYPYR010000029.1, forward strand.
GTTGCAAAAACCCTACTACCACTAAAACCAGCAAAGATTACCGCAATTGTTGCTGCGCGAGGTTTCTAGTCATTATAATTAATGAATAGATTTTACCAAGGGGGGCTGTAATGAATGTGCGCTTAACGAAGTATAGTATAATTTTTTCTATTATATGTATTTTTTCATCAGTTTCACCTGACATACAAACTACCTTGCAGCAAGCATTTGATATTGGTGTGCAAGCGTATATCTATGCATATCCATTGGTACTTATGGATATCACCAAGCAATTAATGACGACACCGATAAAAAATTCACCAAAACCAATCAATCGCATAAATAAATTTATCAATATCGGGGTTTTCCCAACCGAACTTTTTAAAGATATTGTGCGTCCCAATATCGATACATTATATTCATTTGCCTGGCTAGATCTTTTAACGGAGCCCTTAGTTCTTACGGTGCCAGATACGCACGGTAGATATTATTTGCTACAAGTGCTTGATGCGTGGACCAACGTATGTGCGTCTATTGGCAAGCGAACGAGCGGAACAACCGCACAAAGTTTTGCGCTGGTCGGGCCTAACTGGCAGGGTAAATTACCTAAAGGGATTAAGAAAGTGCGCGTGCCTACCAACATGGCGTTAATCATTGGACGCACGCAAACTAATGGGAAAAGTGATTTTGAATCTGTGCATAAGATTCAAGCAGGATATGCGTTGACGCCATTGTCGTTATGGCAAAAAAAAATAACGCTACCCAGTGATTTCTTATATGATCGAACTGCAATTGGGAAGCGTATAGCACCCGTTGATCAAGTATCATTGATGGATGCAAAGCAGTTTTATACTATCTTTTCACGTGCCTTAAAAAATAATCTGCCACCAAAATGTGATCAAGCTATGGTGCGCTTACTTGAAAAAATTGGTATTGTTCCAGGAAAAGATTTTGATAGTGCTTCGTTGCCAGCACCTATTATGCATGCGTTAAACGAAGCTATAGTGCAGGCGAAGAAAACAATAATGGAAAAAAAATTTGATATTAAGACAGTAAATGGCTGGTCGCTTATGCCACATATTGGTGTGTATGGTACTGATTATTTGATGCGTGCGTTTATTGCTCAAATAGGGATAGGTGCCAATATACCTAAAGATGCAATTTATCCCACGGCATTTGTTGATGGTGCGGGAAACCGCTTAAATGGCACACATAATTACTTGCTTCATTTTGATAAAGATCAGCTACCACCAGTTAATGCGTTTTGGTCTATAACAATGTACAATGCCAAAAGTTTCTTGGAAAAAAATGAAATTGATCGTTTTGGATTAGGTGATCGTGATGCACTAACATTCAATGATGATGGTTCATTAGATATTTATATTCAGCATGCTGCTCCGGATAAAAATAAACTGGCAAATTGGTTGCCATCACCACCTGCAGATTTTAGCCTTACTATGCGGTTATATTGGCCAAAAAAATCAGTATTAAAAGGAAAGTGGCATCCTAAAGTCGTGCAAAATACTGATAATAGTATGAGATCATGACAATTTAAATATAGTTTTTACCCCATTTCTAAAATGAGCTTCTTTTTTTGCCATATTAAAACATCCCTCTTGTGCGATTATCATCAAGTCTTGTTGTGAAAACGTCATGGGCTGTTTGCTTGACAGCATTTGTTTATGAAATAAATAAAAAAAATCAGTGCCAACAAGTCTGATATCGTCGTACGTTGCTTCCATAGACCCATTAATAGCCAAATTTTTAGTAGCAGTATCGATCATGACGTGCGATGCTTTAATATGCGCAGATGAGGACTGGTTAGTGAGCAACGTGCAATGTGCCCGATTTGCAATTATCTTTCCCGTTTGTTCAAAATAACGAATAGTTTGCGCATCAAGATGCCAACCATGTTCACTGTTTGGCAAAATTTCTTCAATCGATGCATCCATAATCAACGCATCTTCCAATTGGGGATTTTTTATGTGTGCAATTTCAATTAACCAAGGTGCAACATCTTTTTTTTCTGCGTTGATCGTAAAACGATAATACATAATCGCACAATACAAAAATATACTGCCAATTAAACTGATAATGATTAGGTTAATTCTTCGCGATTTGTTCATACTGTTGCAGTGCATCTTTTATCAACTGCTGAGCAAAATGTTTCTCTTGTACATACAAAATCAAATCAATGAGCAAGCGTAATGCGCTCTGGCCACCGTTGAGTGGTAGTACCAAATCCGCCGCTGATTTGACATAAAAAATACCATTTTCTGGCGCGATAAATATGTTTACTGCCGGTCTTGAACTTAAATCTTGCACGTCATCGCCAAAAAATAATGTTTCAGATCTGTCAGCTTTTGCATGTTCTTGGAATCCGGCAATAAAAGGTAATTTATTATTCGGAACACCCAATTTACAGAGTTCTTTCGGAATCCCAAGCTTTTCAGCACGTACATTTATTGATTTACTGCTTCGGCCACTTAAAAAAGCAACATGCACACCGACTTTATTAGCTTCTGCAATACCAAGTCCATCTTGCACGGAAAAACCTTTTAACTCCTCTTTATCTTCTGGTAAATAAATATTGCCATCGGTGAGACAACCATCAATATCACATACGATTAATTTAATCTCACGCAGTTTAGTTACCAATGTTTGATTTGAAAGACATGACATAAACCAGATAATTTCAAGCGATTGCATTAACATTAAAAACCTTTCCAATATATGATTTAAGATTATTGTCTCAATATACTCAGTTTACGTCTCAATGAGTAGTGCTTAAACAGGAAAAAATAAATCAAATCATTCTAGCCCTGTAGTAAAATTCCGTATACTAATTTTGAGGGGTACATACTTTTTCAAAATAAAGGGGATGGGGCATGTTGCAAAAAATAACCAAAACAATTCTTATATTAAATCTTATATTAATCAATGCAGTTTGCGCTGATAATCACTTAGTGATGTTGAATGAAGATAGCATTGAAGAAGTGCGTCGAGAATATCGTGTTCTTATGTCGCAACCAGTCTTTGATACCGAGCAAGGGAATTTATTTTTAGAAAAAATGAACGATAAAATAATTCCAGCAGCGCATATAGTAGAATTTAAAGCTATGATCCAAAAAGTAGTAGCTAAAATGGCGCCAGCGATTACGCAAGAGCAAGTGACCAGTATCGCAACGAAAATGAAAGGATTAGTTGCAACATATGCGCAAGCGATTAGTATGGGAGCCTTGCTTGCTGCTGGTTCAGCAGTTGTCTCGGGAGGTGGAGATTTAAGTGCAGTTCCTGCGGCAATGCTGGTGGGAATTTTCCAGTCTGCTATTTCAACTACATTAACACTAACTGGTACGCATGCATTCAAGACAGAAGCACATGATCCACGGTTGCAATTTAGCGTTTATCAAGCAACGCGTGCGCTTATCACATCTGGCACGTCACTATATGAAACAGGAGCAATTACTCTAGCATCATCACCAATCCTGCTCGGAGTCTCAGTGGTGCAAGATGCTATTACTGCACAATTATATTCTGAATACTCTCAGAAAGGGCTACAAAGCCTACTCGGTACTATTAGAGATAAATCAATGGCGTTTGCGCGAGAAGTCTCAAATTCAGTTAATGATTTTGGTAAACAACTCATGTTAGCAGAGTAAAACATATAAAAACATAGAATATTGGGCCATTTGCGCTTATTATACCATCGCCTATACTAAAAATTAAAGAGAGGTGAAGCAATTTATTAGTAAAAATTTACCGCGGAGCCTATGATGATCAGTATGCAAAAAAAGATATTTAGCCTGTTTTTTAGTATTTTATGTCTCATGTCATTGGGACACCTATCAGGTTCACTTGATCTTATTCCAGCTGAAAAGATGGAGATGATCAATACAGAGTTTGAGGAATCGCTACAATCTTGGCATGATGAATTAAATGATTTACTTACTGACCAGCAGATATCTGAAAAGTCTGTTCGTGAACTATTATCAAAAATTAATGAAAAAAATATTCCACAACAACACGTTGCGGAAGTCAAATCAATGATTGCGCGAGTGCTCGCAAAATTAGCACCACGTATTTCTCAAGAACAAACTAAAGAATTATCAACAAAGATAAAAGAGATTGTAGCAACGTATGCAAATGCAATAGCACAAGGAGCAGTGCTCGGTGGTAGTTCTGCATTTGTCTATGGTGGCGATATCAGTACGGTTGGCGTAGCAATGATCGTGGGTATTTTTCAATATTCCATACACACGACTATCACATTGGGTGGCGCATATTTGATGCAAACTAAAACATATGATGCTCGTCTGCAATTTAGCGCTTATCAAGCAACAAGAACGTTGATGGCAGCAGGATCATCTATGCTTGATAGTGGTACAATTACCGTTGCATCACCGTATGTTTTGGGTGCAATGATTGTGCAAGATGCAATCACGGCACGCTTAACTTCAGAATATTCACAGCGCGGTCTCAAAGGTCTACTACAAAAAATTAAAGAGAAATCTATCTCATTTGCCCAAGAGGTTGCTGAGTGTGTTGATGAATTTGGTCGCCAAATGGATTTTGCTGCAGATTAATGCATAGTCTTTGCGATTAATCGCATTACCTCTTCGGCTTCATCATATGAATCAATTGCACCATGTACTTTGTTAAGCAATGACGCATTGTGCTCATTCTTAATCGCTATGCATCGTATTTTTGCCGCTTCAGCCGCGAGAAACCCCTGCAACGAATCTTCAAAGACGATACATTCGCTCGGTGCAAATCCCAATTTATCTGCAGCATGCAAAAAGATTGCTGGATCAGGCTTTGCTCTATTTTGTACATGAGTGATATTATAAATATGATTGCCAAAAAAAGATTCTAAGCAGGCACGCTTAGACATTGCTGCAAGTGAATGATCATCAGCATTGGTAGCAATGCTATGTGGAATTTCATGATGGCGCAGTTTTTGAACAAATGATTCAAAGCCATGAATAAAAGATGCATCACTTTGTTTAAAAAGCTCAATAAATGTATCTTTTTTTTCGACTACGAATTCTTCAATAGGGTCAGTAATGTGAAATTTATCATATAAAACACGTGCTGCATTGCGAATCGTAACGCCAGAGAGTGAAAGTAGTACTTCTTCTTGTTCAGGAGTAAGGGTTACAAAACCCCGTTTTGCAAGGACTGCTTTGGTGGCATTATGCCATTGATCATGTGTGTTTAGAATAGTGCCGTCTAGATCAAAAATTACGGCTTTTATAGTTTTTTTTATTTCGTTCATGAATTTATCCCCCGATTTTGGTAGCATGAAGCGCATAATTTGGTAAAATTCATAGTCTATAGTATATTTTATCATAGATCAGAGAGAATACAAACGATCAAAGATTTTATAGAGATTTAACGCTTAGTTCACCATGAGAGGAATATAATGACATTCGATAGAAAAAAAATAATTTCATTAGTTATTATGACAGCTATTATGCTTCTTTGTTCACTGTTTAGATTACCTATTGGTTTTGGATCTCATATAAGTAATTTTTCGCTGCTTGCTATTTTTATTCCATTAATAGGCTTAAGTTTTTCACCGTTAACAATGGGCTTACTATTTTTAGCAACATTTTTAGCTAAGTACTTTTTCTTGTTTACGCCATTCGTAACATTTGGCGTGCCAACTATGTTTGCTGCATGGTGTGTACAATTGTATTACCGCGTGCAACAAAATCAAAACCGTTCTCATGTTCTGTTATCTGATAATGTAATGCTCAGTTTAATCAGTGTAGTATTACCTGCTGCGTGCATGTTTGTCTTTATAAGCAATCAAACTACGTATGCACCATATGCATTATATTGGGTTATACCAATGTCCTGCTTTGCGATCATGATGATATTCGGAAAAAATTTATCATTATTTTTTAACGTATTCATAAATACGCTTGCAAGCACTTTTGTCGCGCACGCCGTTGGTTCAGTCATGTGGATGTATGCAAAACCAATGACGCCAATGTTATGGGCATCACTTATACCATTTGTTGCACTGGAACGATTAAGTTTTGCGCTCGTTGGTGCAGCGCTGGGTTATGTTCTTTTAACAAAGCAAGAAAAATCGTTGGAATCTACTGAAGTAATTCTCTAATTCGAGTAATTATTATATGACCACTCAACCGCTCAAGCATCTTGCATTAGTCATGGATGGCAATCGTCGGTGGGCACGAGAGCGCAATAGTGATACTTATTTTGGTCACCTCGCAGGACGTGATGCTGCACGACGTGCGGTAGAATATTGTGTAAAGCGTAGCATTTCTTATCTTTCGCTCTACACACTCTCGCTTGAGAATCTTCATCAACGTCCACCAGAAGAAGTTAATCATATTCTTACTATCATGATCGAAGGCATATCGCAAGAATTACCGGAACTAATCAAGCAAGGAGTATGTGTACGCTTTGTTGGTGATCGCGATCAATTTCCCACTAATGTTTTAGCCTCTGTCGATGCCGTTGAGCGTGAAACAAAAGATTTGAACACACTTCATTTGCGCGTTATGTTTTGTTATGGTGCAAAACAAGAGTTGATGCATGTCGTGAAAGCAATCGCGCAACAAGTAAAAAATGGATTGCTTGCCATTGATGATATTGATCAGAAGACCATGCAGAATACCTTATGGACCTATGACGTACCCGATCCTGATTTAATTATCCGTTCAGGCAAGGTAATGCGATTAAGTAACTTTTTATTATATCAAGCCGCATATGCCGAAATAAAATTCCTTGATTGTCTCTGGCCTGATGTTACCGATCAGCATCTTGATGAGTGCATTCAAGAATATCAGCGTACAAAGCAAAATTTTGGTAGATAACAGAAAGGGCAGGACGTGATGACAAGTGTTACCGTATTAGGTGCAGGGGCGTGGGGTACTGCAGTAGCAACCGTGCTTGCTGAAAATGGCTATCAGGTAAAACTGTGGTGTTACGAAAAAGAGGTAGCCGAAGATATAGTAAAAACTGGCTACAATACTCATTATTTACCAAATATTCTGCTCAGTAAAAATATTGTGGCAACACATGATCTTGCCAAAGCGCTCGTAGATGCTACTTGGATTTTCGAAGCTATACCAATAAAATTTTTGCGTACTATTTTGCTGCAAGCAAAACCTTATATAACAACAGAGCAAAAATGGGTTGTGCTGAGTAAAGGTATTGAGAACGATACATTTTTCTTGCCCGCTCAAATTATTAAAGATATATGTGGCGATGTTTCGGTGGCTGCGTTAAGTGGTCCAAATTTTGCAAAAGATCTTGCAGAAAAAGCATTGAGTGCGACGACGCTTGCGAGTGTTGATTGTAGTACGGTACAAGAACTTCAAGAAGTGGTTGCTAACGATTATTTTCGTCCCTACCTTTCTTATGATATCAATGGTGTGCAAGTAAGTGGCGCGTTAAAAAATGCGCTGACTGTTGGTGTTGGATTGCTCAAAGGAGCAGGGTACAAAGAAAATACTATTGCAGCATTTGTTACTGAAGGTTTGCGCGAAGTTTCCCTCTTAATCAACTATTATGGTGGCAAACCAGAAACGGTGTATGGTCTTTCTGGTCTAGGAGATTTTATCTTGACGGCATTTGGTTCTCAAAGTCGTAATCTTAAAGTTGGTACGATGATTGGGGAAGGGATGTCGCTTGATGAAGTATTAACTAAAACAGGATATATTCCAGAAGGTATCAACACGATCGAGTCGCTTCATCAAATCATTCTAAAATCTAATCTTCCAATGCCAACTTATGCTGGAATCTACGAAATTATTTTTGAAAAAAGATCTATAGAGAGTTTTATGCAAGACTTGTGGTCACGACCACTTTCTCATGAATGTCTTAATCTTTAATTCTGATCATACTTGTCATGCGTTAGATTAATAAGGTACAACTAAATATAATATGTTGTACCATTGAGATCATAAGTTGAGGATAAGATGAATACACCAATCATGCTGGTCAAGCAAACGGGCCAACCCGAGCCATTTTCTCGTGATAAATTTCGTAACTCGCTTATTCGTTCTCGTATTCCCAAAGATCGCATTGATGAAGTGGTCTATGCGATTGAGCCCCAGCTCTATAATGGTATGACAACGCACGAACTCTATCGACGCACCTTTGATTATTTGCACAATCATGTGCAAGAAAGTGCTGGGCGTTATAAATTGAAACAAGCGATTATGCAGCTTGGCCCTACCGGTTTTCCCTTTGAGCGGTATATCAGTGCATTATTTAAGTCACTTGGTTTTGAGATAGTGGTTGATATTATTGTGACTGGCAAATGCGTCACCCATGAAGTTGATGTTATTGCTATGAAAGATGATACGCATCATTTTCTCGAATGCAAATTTCATCATAATCAAGCGGGGCGTACGCGCGTCAAAGATGCATTGTATGTACGAGCTCGTTTTGATGATATGCATGCTGCATTTGTGCTGCAAATTGCTCATGCGCGAAAGATTGATCATCATTGGTTGGTAACGAATACTAAATTTAGTGGTGATGC
>CAYPYR010000030.1:0-12007 GCA_964415095.1 uncultured Pseudomonadota bacterium
TTTTTTCAAGGAGAATGTTATGGATCAGAAAATGCATTTTATAAAGCAATTCAATTGTTTTTTGAGCAAATAGATTTCACATTGATAGGTAACACAAATGAAATTGAAATGTATCAAGGCGACTATTATTATGAAACACAGTCTAACTCATTAAGAAAATTAACTATAAAAGAATATGAGGCTGCTAAAGGTAGCAACCGAATAATAATTTTTACGTCTATGAAACCTTATAAGTATAATGTACTCTACACAATTGAAAGTATTGCTGACATTTCTTTGCCCAATGATGATTCATTAGTTGATCAAAAAACAAAAAAAGATTTGATGGATGAATGGAATTTGTTCTTAGCAGTTTATCAAAGCACTCATAAAAAAAGTTATTGTACTATTTTGTAACAAAGTACAATACTTGCATGAATGTGTCGAGAAATCCTAATTAACGTATGTTATTAGAATATACCTAAGCAACTTTTGAAAGATCATCATGAAAAAAATTATAATTGCATCACTTACATTTGTACTTGCAACTACTATTTTTGCGTCTTCTGAAATGAAGATAGTATTTCCTGATAAGCAGACAATACAAGCTCGTTTACATCATTATGACTCTCGTAACATTTGGCACTCCATCCTGCATACGCAAATTAGCAAGCAAGAGCTAACCATTTCAGAATTAATGGAACTAGTAAATAAAGCCATTAATATATATGCCAGCTCTTGTATTGCTCAAGGCACCAGTTCTCGTGTTATTGATCAATTTGGATATCAATGGAAACAAAAAACAAAAAAAGATCTTTTAAAAGCGTTATTACATGAACATCCTGAAATTCTCAAAACATTAAGCTTTGAAAATCAAAATAGTGTGAGGATCGTGTACTACGATCCTCGATAAATCTTTAAAGTTCCTGGTAAAATTAGAAACTCAACGAAAATTGCGCGGCAATAGTATGCGCGGCAAGTACTCGTCGACCGGCAACGGGTAATTTATAGAAGAACATAAATTGCGGTTTAAACCAGCTGCGACGTGCTGCCTCATGCACATACGGATCATACTGAAGTTGGAAAATAAAGTTGTGCATATTCCAGTCATCAAGCGTCGCGGCTGAATTCATAATATCTTGGTTGAAGCAATTCGTATCATGAGGAAACAACGTATCTTCACTACGTTTTTGAAATTGATAGTTCACGTAGGCAGAAAAACCACTAATAAAATGTTCTAATCCACCATAGAGATTAAACTTCCAGGTATATGCAAAATGCTTGCGCGTTTCGGCACTTACCGGTAACAACAAATCAGTCTGACAACGATTGGTTTTTACCCGGCGACAGTCAATTTTATCAAATATTTTAATCATCTGAAATTCAAGGCCACATTTAAAATGATATTTAAATGTCAGATCTATAGCAAGAGCTACCGGTACTGCCCATGCACCATCATTACCCATGTCGACACTAAAAACTTGGTTTTGATTTCGCTTTGCACCCGTTGGACAAGAGAGTCCCATACGGCCGGTAATTCTGACCGTCTCAAGCCCTTCCCGCACTTGCAAGAAATCATTAAACCAACCTGCCATAAATACAATATCCCCTATACCGGTTTTTGATTGCGGGGCAAGACTTAATCCGGTAATTTCACAAATGTGTTTATTAAAAAGATCGGTAACAAATTCTCTGACAATCAAATCACTTGAAAGAACATCGTTAGTGAGTTGATCATAGTGAATATCCGTAAATGAACGATGCCGAATGGGAATATACAGTTCGGTATAAAAATTACCATCGATGGTCGGAATTCTAAAATTTAAGTGGCCAAAAATATTGTAGTTCCACTCATGATATTTACCGAAAAATTTCACGTGCCCACGACAACCATCATCACCAAGCATGGCAAGCCCTGGTGCAAGTTGAGGTATCAAGGCCGTAGCACAAGAATTTTTTGGCGCGCCCATCAACATGGCAAGCGTAGACTCTGATGGTTGGTAAATTTCAAGTAATGGTGCTCGCTCAGTACAACTACTATATGAATGCTCGGTGCTACCAATTTCTAAAACATTACTCAATATAAAACGTTCTGGTTTACCATCTTTGCGTGGCCAGGATGGCACACGAAACGTAATATCGTATGGCACGTTAAAGTTAGACATGAAATATTCAGCCGCGCTCGATGATGCCCATAATACGAGAGCAACAACCACTAGTGCGATGCGAATTTTTGGTAATTTGTATATGATCATGACCTATCCTTTTTATTCATTCACGCGAATGCCGAAGTCTCCCGGCACAATCCATGCACCAGATGCGGAATCTCGTCGAATTTCACCAATATTAGCCGTAGTTACATCAACATCAAGCGATACCGAGTAATCACGAATGTTATTCTTATCCGGATTTGAACTCATTGGTATGATTGAAAGAAAATTAGTTCTGCCAAAATTCTTTGGCATTTCATTAAATAATAGTGCACCATCGGCAATAATATTTTCACGCAATACATCAAACGATAGATAGAATGCTCGTGATGTCGACTCACCAATTAAGCGGACCGTACTAGTGCCAACTGGTTGAGTCGTGGTATCATGCACTACAAAACGGTACACTGCTGCAAGATTGATCGATAAGTTAGCAACTAATGCATAGAGATTTCCACCTTGCGCAAAACCCGCTGCCGTTTCTGAGATGGTTGAGAGTTGAATGACATTACCCATAGGACAATCATTAATTAAAATTGACATCCAATTAATATCAGAAGCACTGGTTGCGCTTTGGATGTTGCCACCCTCGCCAACAAAAAATATGCCGTGCGTTGAGCCGATAACCGCCATTTTTGAAGAAATTACAAAATCATTGAATGCACTACATGCACTACCGGTCAAATCTTCTGCACTGGCAAGCACGGTAATTTGCGGATCGAGCGCACCAGCATCAGAGAAGTTAGCTGCATCAAGTGGCATACGAACTAGCTCGCGCATGGTAAGAATGTACACAAATTCATCATCACACAGCACACGTCGTACACGTTCAAATGAATCAAGTTTTTTAAATGACATTGCATCGGTAATACCGGTAAAACCAGATTTCAAACCACCGGCAGTGCTCGTATCCCATCCCGAACCATCAGGCTTGCTCAATACGGCAACACCATGATAACCACCAACAAATAACCAGCCATTGGCCGTACCATCTGCACGTGGTGTTCGTGATACATCGCTCGTCATTATCGGTCCCAATTGGTTAAGTGCGCCACCGGTAATAATCATAACGCGCGTGTCTGGTGCTGGCATTGGCGCAAAACCTGAGACACTTGCGATAGTATGATTTTTAAAATCACCGGTAGTTGGCGTGAAAACACCATCAACAAACCTACCAGTCTCGATCAGGGCAATTTGTCGCAATCCGGTGGCAACCATCATAGCAAGGCTACCATTGGCATTTGGTGCACTAAATGTCTGTGTGGTAACATCAAAATCAAATATTTGCGAGATACCGGCACGCTCTTGTATAAATCGTTCTGCCATGAGGGCAACAAGACCTACTTCTTCATTAGTTTTAGTGCCACCTAGCAATCCATCGCGTGCTCCTTTGCCCCAAACCGTTGCTTTTACGGTACTTGCATCAGGCAGTGGTCCATACGGATCAACTGGATTATTATTCGTTAGATAGATAAATTGCGCCGTGCTCCCATCAAGGCCACCACCAAGCACGCGATCGGTACTGCCCATTACGCGTTGCCATGGCGTCCATGACATAATACGTCCTGTTGCATCAAATAACGCGGTACTTTGAAAAAAACCGGTTTCATGTGTTGCATCACGTACTCCGCTCATCGGATCTCCCGCAAGGCCTACAATCACTGCATCTTTTACCGCCTGGAGCACAAATATTTTTTGATCAGACGTTGCCGGCAACGGTCCTTGCCCAACAAGCGCTGCGGCATCCGTAGCATGCGTCATGGTCGTTACACCAGATGCAACTTGCGTAAAATCATTTTTGTTTGATACTCGTCCATACGAATCATTATCTACCGAATCACCATTGCGTACGCGTTGCACAAGTGGCAATGCATAAATTTGATTATGCGTATCACCGGTCGAAACACCACCATTTACAATAAGATAGTTAAGTCCAGTACTTGAGTGCAGAGTACGTACGTTATAGATAGTTGCCGCTACGGGACTCGTATCAGTATTATCAAAATAAAAACCAAAAATACTATCGGTTGCATTCGGCGTAAAATTGCTCGCATTAAGTCCAATGACGGGAGTTAAGGTAAGTTGGAACGGCGATGAAATGTGTCCAACGAGCAGTGCAATGGCACCGCCGGCTTGCGTATCATCAGCACGTTTTACTGAAAGTGCAACATATAGTCGTGCGCTGCAACTATCCCAATACATATCTACAATCGAACCAATGGTAACATCTTGCTCAATTGCAAGCTGTCCGGAAGCAACCGTATTCAAAATAGGTACTGCACGGTTGCCATGAATATCACCCGTTACTAAATTTACGGGAGTAAGTGGACCGGATTCATTTTTATGAACCGCAGCAATACCGGTTCCGGGTTGTCCGAAAATGCCGCCATTGGGTGCTACTGCAGCAAAAATAGCTTTTTGTACTTCAACACACACTATACTTTCAATACCAGACGTAGAAAGCCCTTGAGCATCATTAATTTTTACGATATTAGTGCTTACATGATCACCACCAGCATCTATGAGCGCTATTTTTTGTTTGGCGCCCAAGATTGGAGCAACAACATCTGATCCAAGTACAACAATTGGTCCTTCTGGGCACGTAGTAATAGACGTAATTGCTTGATTATAAACAGGACTTGCTAGATTGAAACACTTTTTACTGAGATCGTTAATATCAACATCTTCAGCATTATCCAGGTTGTTGTTATTATTTTGACTTTTAGGTAGAGGTAGATTAAGTGCTACATACGGTTGAGCATAAGCATAAAAATTTAAACTAATGTTGCCGTCTTCATCACAGGCAACTCCTGCTCGCGTGACGGAGAAATTTTTCTTTATCGTTGAATCGGCAGTAACACCGAGAAAAAGATTATGTACTGAAAGAAATGCACTCGGACCAAAATTAATTGGCAATACTCGCTCGCTTGCTACTACGCGATTACTTATGGCACTTCGTAGTGATATTCCACTGAGCAATACCACGCATAATGTATACATTAACAACGTTTTTTTCATAGATATACCACTCCTCTATATTCTGTTACCTGGCGTTTTCTAGATGAGAGCCTGCACTTGGTATTGTACGGTATTTTACAAAATATAAAAGTGTGGCATCATTTTTGTAAAAAGTAGAGACGGATTTTAAACCGTTCTCGTGTGATAAGTAATAGAAGCATCCCAATCATGCCAAGCGGTATGGATAGTAACCAAAATCCAAACGGTTGTGTCACAAATGAATGAATCTGATACATAGATGCAGCACGCTTGATACCATGATAACAAACGATAACAAGACCTCCAACACAAGAAGCCTGTAGCAACATTCTTTGCGTAAACACACCAAAATGCTTTCCATAGACATGAAATCCAAATCGTTGTACTAAAATATAAATCAAGCATGCGGTTTGTACTACTTCAGCAATGACACTTGAAAGTGCAATGCCAAAAATCGCACCCGTTGATAATAAAAGAATACTCGCGAGATTCCCCGCAAGATTAACTAAAACACTGATAATACTTACGTATGCAGGGATCTGTGGATGTTCTAATGCATAATAAATACTTTTAAGAATTTTATTGATCGAGAAGAATACGAGCGCACTTGCAAAAATAGTTAAAATCCATGACCCACACCAAATTTGATCGGTGGTTGCCCTGCCACCAAAAAGTAACGCGGCAAATAATTCATGTGAGGTCCCAATTAAAAAAATAGTTGCGGGAAGAATAATCCAACATACTAACTTGAGCGCTTCAAAAAAATAAAATACTAATCGTGCGGGCGCATAATGAGCTACGCGCGACAAATGTGGCAACAAAATAGTAGAAAAAGCAACCGCGAACATACTAAGTGGAATTCCCACAAATTGGTAACTATAGGTAATTAATGAAATTGATCCTGCGGGTAAAAACGATGCAACTTGGGTATCGATTAATAAATTAAGTTCTACAATCCCAACGCCTGACAAGCATCCTAAAAAGTTGCGCATGATTGGTTTAAAATCAGTTACGGCTTGTTTATTTGGTATACCAAAACGTAAACCATTAAAAAAATAGGCCCCGATATGCGCAAGTAATTGCGCAAGACTGCCTATCACTATACCGAAACATAATACTTCTACTGAAAAGTTATAATAAAGACAGAGCAGGAGCGAGCCAATAAAAAAAATATTAAGAATAATAGAACTCATAGAGGGAATAAAAAAATGATGCACGGCGCCCAAGGCACCGGCAATGAGTGCACTACTTGAGATACACAAAATAAGCGGCAGCAAAATACGCAAATACCGACCGCCAATTGCAAGTTGCTCTACTGAAAAACCACTCCCAAACAGCCAGATGCAATAATGTGATTTCCACCACATGAGTGCACATAAGACAATCAACATGCCCTGAAAGAAGAAAAAAGCGAGTGTCATAAGATTAAATGAACGTTGCCTCCCCTCAGGAACATTTGGTTGCATCAATTTTACTAATGATGGCGTGAATGCAGCAGAAAGTGCGCCTTCAGCAAAGATACGGCGTAAAAAATTGGGGATTTTAAACGCTACAATAAAGATATCCGAAAGCGCTCCGAGACCTAAAAAGCGTATGGTGAGCATCTCACGCGAAAAACCAAGCATTTTGCTTAGTAACGTAAGTATGCCCACCATACAGGTTTTTTTAATAATTGTTTTTTTATGCATGTCGCCTAAATAGCCCGCCACTAATTATGTTAAATTTGAAGTATGCTTATGCAGCAACTTCTTGCTCTTGCAGATAAAATTCTTCTAAATTTTTAAATGCTTCTAAATGTTTAAAAAATTCTTCGGCTTCTTTTTCCTCTTCAGCTTGAGCAAAAAGTTCTTCTTCATCTGCTTGTGCAAACAGTTCATTATCTAATTCCGATAGATCACTTAAGAGGGTTCCTGGTTCTTCATCTAATGCCAGTACGTGATCTTTTTTTTCTTCTTCGTGTGTGGCAAGTTTCGTTGATTCTTCATCTTGTTGTGCCAATAGCGTTGTCTCTTTTTGCTCGCTATTTTCCGCCAACGCCGGAATTTCTACCATCTCGCGTACATTTTCTGATTCCTCACCATGCATGCTGGATGTCATACCAAGTACAAGAACTGCAAGTGTTAATGAATTTTTCATTACAAGATCCTTTCAATAATGTGATATAGGTTTTCAGGTAAAGTGTATCGCGATTTATAGCAATTGCAAAGTCCTACCATGGTAGTGACTACTGTTCTTTAACGGCAACTAAATTGCCATTTTCTAGATGCAGAATAGTATCCATTTTGCCATAAACTGACGCATCATGCGAACAAATAATAAGACCAAGTCCCCACGCGCGTCTACATTCAAGTAATAATGACACAATCCGCTCAGCAGAGTGTGCATCAAGATTCCCGGTTGGCTCATCGGCGAGCAAAAATGCAGGCTTGTTAAAAATAGCTCGCGCTATGGCTACGCGCTGCTGCTCACCGCCAGAGAGCTCGGTTGGATACGATGTTGCTTTAGAAGCAAGTCCCATCGCATCAAGTAAACTGTGCCCATGACTTTGAGCAAGTTCATGATCCATACCCGCAATTTTCCCCGGAAGCATGATATTTTCAAGCACCGTAATTTCTTTAATCAAATAATGAAATTGGAACACAAAGCCAACATGCTTATTTAAAAATTGATCATGCTCACGATTGGTTAACCTACGTATGTCTTGGTCATTAAATAATACCTCACCCAATGAAGGTTTATCAAGCCCACCCAATAAGTGTAATAACGTTGATTTTCCACTGCCAGAAACTCCGGTTATTGCATACGAATTATTTTGCAAAAACAGAGCACTGACACCATTTAAGACCTGGATGAGCTGTGCGCCTTGTCCATACGTCTTTGAAATATTACGCGCTTGTAGGCGAGCATTCATAACAACCCTTCATAGATATTTTCCATTATTAATAATTTCAAAAAGAAAAACCGCCCCTAAATCATACTCAATTGAGTCTACAAGCATATAACCCCGTAAAAAACGGCTTACACGCAACGAGGAAACCATGTTATTGCCTTTCACGAGTGTATCCTCCTATGATAAAATTGTGCCATATAAAAGGATAAATAACAAAACGGACGTAATACGCTCACAAGAATTTGCATAAATTATCAAGGCAGCAGCGGGAGGGGAGAGTCGTATGGAAAATAAGAAAAAGGGACATGGCATCGAGGAATTTTCCTCAATATTACCGGTGATTCCAACAATGGATGTTGTAGTATTCCCGCATATGGTGGTACCACTACTCGTCATTGATGATCAAATTATTAGGGGTATTGAAGAAGCACTCGATTCTACAAAACAGGTTTTATTGCTTGCTACACGGGAACAAACTAATGGCTTTAGTGGTCCTATAGGCACTGGGGATCTTTATCGCGTTGGTACCGTTGCAAGCATCATGCGCGTTATGAAATTACCGGAAGGTGGTATCAAAGTCTTAGTTCAAGGTCTTGTTAAAGCGCGAGTGGATGAAATTATTTCTGATGAGGGAGTCCTCACGGTACAACTTACACATCTACCACTTGAGTCACCAGAAGATCAAGTGCAAGCTATAGAAGCACGCATCCGAAGTATTATTAGCCTTATCGAAGCAATTAGCATGTCAGGGAGAACGTTTGGTCCTGATGCGCATATTATTCTTTCACAAATGAAAGATCCTGAGAAAATTGCTGATTTCGTGCTTTCGCATCTTAATATCTCCGTATCTGGCGCACAACGTTTGCTAGAACAACAAACAATGTGTGACTTTTTAGATAATTTATATGAACTGTTAAGCAATGAAATTGAAATAGGTAAAGTTCAAGAAAAAATCCAAGCTGATGCTCGAGAGGCTATTAACAAATCACAACGTGAATATTACTTGCGTGAACAATTGCGCGTAATAAAACGTGAGCTGGGCGATGATAATGATATTGAAATAGATGAATTGCGTAAAAAAATAGAAACACTGCCGCTCTCAGAAGAAGGACGTTGGGAAGCTGAAAAGCAACTGCGTCGCCTCGAGAAGATCCCGGCAGATTCGATGGAAACAACCGTCATTCGAACCTATCTTGATTGGTTGCTTGCATTACCATGGGGCGTTACCACTATTGATAACCTTGATATCAGTCATGCCAAAGAGGTACTTGATACCGATCACTTTGGTCTTTCGGATATTAAAGACCGCATTCTTGATTTTCTTTCGGTGCGTGCACTCAAAGATAATTGTCATACGCCAATTCTCTGCTTTGTCGGACCTCCTGGTGTTGGTAAAACATCGCTCGGTCAGTCGATTGCAAAAAGTATGGGGCGTAAGTTCTTTCGTATATCGCTTGGTGGTATACATGATGAAGCAGAAATTCGCGGACACCGTCGAACGTATGTTGGCTCAATGCCGGGTAGATTTATTCAAGCTATTCGAAAATCTCAAAGCTGCAACCCAATCATTATGATCGATGAAATTGATAAAATTGGTCATGATCAGCGTGGTGATCCATCAGCAGCATTGCTTGAAGTACTTGATCCTGCACAAAACAATGCATTCTATGATAATTATTTAGGGATTAGTTTTGATCTTTCAAAAACATTGTTTATTGCAACCGCAAATGATTTGACCGCAATTTCGGGACCGCTGCGTGATCGTATGGAAGTAATTGAACTTTCTGGCTATACGTCCGATGAAAAAATCGAAATTGCAAAGCGTCATTTGGTTAAGAAAGCAATACATAATTTTGGTTTATCAAACGAGCCACTTGAAATTCAAGACAATGTTATTCTTGAACTTATTCATGGGTACACCAAAGAATCTGGCGTGCGTCATTTGGAACGTTCTATTCAGAAATTATGCTCCAAATATGCACGATATCTGGTCGAAGAAAAACGGCAAATTACTTTTACGCCGGAAACATTGCCAGATTATTTGGGAACACGTCGCATGACCTCACTCACCCAATTGCATAAACATAAAATTGGTGTTGCCAATGGGCTTGCCTGGACACCATATGGTGGCGAGGTACTGCAAGTTGAAGCCGTGTTGATGCAAGGATCGGGGAAATTACTCTTAACGGGTCAATTGGGCGATGTGATGAAAGAATCAGCTCAAGCGGCAGTAACGTATGCAAAAGCACATGCACAGCGTTATAGCATACCAAAAGAGTTTTTTACTGATTATGATTTGCATATCCATCTGCCTGCAGGCGCAACGCCCAAAGATGGTCCATCGGCAGGAATCACCTTACTTGCAGCAATTCTTTCCGTGTATACCATACGCGAAGTTAATAGCGATTTTGCGATGACGGGAGAGCTGAATCTGCAAGGTGATGTACTTCCTATTGGGGGATTGAAGGAAAAAATACTTGCAGCAAAGCAAGAAGGTATTCGCAACATAATTATTCCGAAACTTAATGAAGCTGATTTGCCCCGCATCGAACATTGCATTCATGATTTAAACATTATTGCGGTAAGCAACGTAAGTGAAGTGCTTGAGCGCGTACTTATGCCAAAGAATCCGCAATTAAGTGCAGCATTTGTTGAACGTTGCGTTGTTCCTTAATACTAAGCATCTTAAACCCGGGTTATGTTTTTATCACATAACCCGGTTCTTGAAATTTATCGCTTTTTTGGTGCAGAACTTATCAAGGGCCAATATTCACCTAATCCCAAATTATTATATTTATCGGTAAGTGGTTGACTAATTATTTGCATTTTTAAATGCACGGTCTCAATCGTTTTCAAAAAATCTTGTGCTTCTTGCTTTGAAGATAATTCTAGTCTTTGAACTTCTTCTAAAACTTCTTTTGCATATGATAGCCACATTATAGCCATTGTCGTTTGACAATCTTTTATCGAAATCTGCAACTGATCATTAATAAATGATGCAACTTCTTGTAGAAATTCAGTTAAAATAGCTGGCTCACCATTGTGTACATTTTTTCTAATATTTCTGAATGAATTTGCTATTACTTTGGATTGTTGAGAATCTGTATGTTTATAACTAAGGATTTTGCAAATGCTATGATTTTGTAAAAATTTTCTAAGTTGCATTATGTTAGATTCTTTATCATCAATATTGTTTATAAAGTCATCACATTCTTCTTTTGATGCTAAATTCAATGCCTCAACTTCTTTAATAAAATCTCTCGAATATTTTACCCAATGCTTAAATTGTTCTTTATCGCTTTCTTCTTTTGATTTCGCAAGTTGCTCATTGATGAATGATGATACTCTATTCAAAAAAGCTTCCATAGTAACTTTATATCGGCTTGTAGGCAAAAGAAAATCAAAATAACGAGAAAAAATTTCTACTTGTTTCTCTCCCACATCAGCTGAATCTAATAAATTACAGAATTCATTTTGTCTTAAAAAAGTTTTAAGCTCTTTGATTGCTATTGCCTTGCGCTCTTTAGCTACTATTGTCTTCTCTTCCATCGCATCATTTGTATTGACTCTCAATTCTAAACTTTCAGTCAATCGCCTATCCCGTTTAGTTGATGCCTCTAGTTTAGGGCTAATAGAACTAACGCTAGAACTACGGGAAAGTCGACCAATTTCTGCTGCATGGCAAAAAGGTGAAATAAGACCGATTGCAAAAAGTAAAAATATTTTCATAAAATACTCCAATATATCCAATGTTATTCGATGTTTTACTCGATTATGACAACGGCGAATAGAGTATGATATAAAGATTTATCAATTCGTGCAACCAATCTCAAATTTTTTTCAAAAAAAAATCTCTCACCGCGCTTTTACCACGCGGTGAGAGATTAAAATACTTTACGTATAAATTATTAAAGCGTGAACTTTAACAATG
>CAYPYR010000031.1:0-11980 GCA_964415095.1 uncultured Pseudomonadota bacterium
GGCTTGAGGTAATAGATTCGGGTGAACCTATCACCGTACCCGTAGGTCGCGAAGTGCTCGGCAGAGTATTTAATGTACTTGGGGATGTTATAGATGGCGGTCCGCCAATTGATGCTCCGCATAAATGGCCGATTCACCGTTCTGCACCGGCATTGATCGAGCAGCGTGTCGCGGAAGAGATTTTAGAAACCGGAATAAAAATTATAGATTTACTCTGTCCGTACCTCAAAGGATCAAAAATTGGTCTTTTTGGTGGTGCTGGTGTTGGTAAAACAATCTTAGTGCAAGAACTGATTCGTAATATTGCTATCGAGCATGGCGGCTATTCAGTTTTTGTAGGTATTGGCGAGAGAACGCGCGAAGGTAATGATTTGTGGCTTGAAATGAAATCATCCGGCGTGCTTGATAAGACTGCCCTGGTGTTCGGCCAAATGGGCGAGCAGCCCGGTGCGCGCCTGCGCGTAGGATTAACAGGCGTTACCATGGCTGAGTATTTCCGTGATGAAGAGCATAAAGATACGCTATTATTTATCGATAATATTTTTCGTTTTGTACAGGCAGGATCAGAAACCTCTGCCTTACTTGGTCGCATGCCTTCTGCAGTTGGCTATCAACCGACACTTGCTTCTGAAATGGGAAGTTTGCAAGAGCGTATTACATCAACGTATAATGGTTCGATCACTTCGATTCAAGCAGTATATGTACCAGCGGATGATTATACCGATCCCGCGCCAGCGACGACGTTTCAACATCTTGATGCAAGTACCGTGCTTTCACGACGTATAGCGCAAGCAGGGCTTTATCCAGCAGTTGATCCACTTGAGTCATCGTCTAATGCATTGAAAGCAGATATCGTTGGTGAGCGGCATTACATTGTTGCGCGCGCAGTTCAACAAATATTGCAAAAGTACAAAGATCTGCAAGACATTATAGCAATCTTAGGTATGGAAGAACTTTCTGATGAAGATAAACGTATTGTACATCGCGCAAAACGAATCCAAAAATTTTTAACACAACCATTTTTTGTTGGTGAGCAATTTGTTAATATTCCGGGCAAATACGTACCATTAAAAAAAACGGTGGAAGACTTTGAGCGCATAGTAAACGGAGAGTGCGATGAACTGCCTGAGCAAGCATTCTATATGGTAGGTACGCTTGAAGATGCTTTTGAAAAAGCACAGAAACTGAGATAGTGTATGCCAACATATGAACTTTTTGAATTAGAAATTATTCAAAAATCTCACGCCGAAAAAATTCCCGTGCAATGGATTGAGGTAGATGGACAAGATGGAAATTTTTTAATTGGTGCACGTCATAGTCCATTAATATCATTGCTCAAAAATCCAGGCCGCATAGTTTACTTATTAAAAAGTGGTGAAAAAATAATAGTTAATGTGCAGGGAGGAGTTATCTATGTTGATGAGCAAAAAACAACAATTGTGCTGGATTAATCTAGCATAGTTAGCCTAGAAATAAGGTTTATATTGCAAAATAGATAACGAAAAGGTACATTAGTAAATCGTGTGAGTGTATTTTCGAGCGCTTAATAATATTCAATAAGCAGGATGCTTATAGACTTAAGATCAATACATGCATTTCAAATAATCTAATTACTTTAATTTATTACTAAGGAGTATTTTACATGGTACAGAATGTTGTACGTTGGTTTTGGCCCGATTTAAAAGATAGCGAAATTAAAAAATTCGGTATCTTATCGATCGCTTTTCTTTTTACAATCGGCACCTATTGGATGCTACGTTTGCTTAAAGACACCGTTTTCTTTAAAATAGCATTCCCAGAAGCATTAGGTTGGGCTCCGCACCAAGGTGGACTTTTCCAACCGCTTGCTAAATTTTATTCAGTGTTTGTAGTAATTTTCATGGTGCTTATCTATTCAAAATTAGTAGATCTTTTTGAAAAGCATAAGTTGTTCTATATTATCTGCTCATTTTATGCAGTAATTTTTGGTACCATTACGGTATTATTAGTTATTCGCGATTTCCATGGTGATATAGCATTAGGAAAAAATGTCCTCGGCGCACTTGGCTGGGTCAGCTATTTTGCTATTGAAAGCTTTGGTTCTATCGTTGTATCATTGTTCTGGGCATTCGTTGCCAGTGTTACTGATACTGATTCAGCAAAACGTGGTTATCCATTTATTATTGCTGGTGCACAAATTGGTGCTATCGGTGGTTCAGCATTGAACATCGTTTCTGAACATCTTGGTGCTATTTGGAAGTTGTTCTTCATGAGCACCTTGTTCTTAGCAGCAATTATGTTCTTTATTTATTACTTTATGAAAGTAGTTCCAGCAAGTGAACTTGTTGGTAACAAAGCTGCTCATAAAACTGAAAAAGTTAAAGAAGGCTTCTTTGAAGGATTTGTTTCTGGTCTACGTTTATTAGTAACCCGTCCATATCTTTTTGGTATCTTAATTGTTTCCACATTCTATGAAGTGGTTAATACAATTATTGATTATCAAATGAAGCGTCAAGCATCAGTATTTCCAGCATATGCAACTGAACTTGGTTTCAACAAATTCTTGGGTTACTTTGGTGTTTGCACGAACGGTCTTGCGTTTGTAGTAGCATTACTTGGTACCAGCTATTTGATGAAACGTTATGGTTTAAGTTTCTGCTTATTGGTATTCCCAGTATGCTTAACGGTAGCATTTAGTGGTCTTTACTTGTTCTACCAATTTGGTGGCGGTAGCACAAACCCTGCGCAATTATTATGGGTAACCTTTGGTGTTATGATGATTGCAAAAGGTTTAAGCTATGCAGTTAACAATCCTGCTAAAGATATGATGTACATTCCAACCAGCAAAGATGCTAAGTTTAAATCTAAAGGTTGGATTGATATGTTTGGTGGTCGTACGGCAAAAGCTGCTGGTGGTCGCGTAACTGATTTCTTCAAATCCGATTTAGGTCAATTGATGACCTATGGTACCGTATTTGGCTTAGGTGTCATTGGTATTTGGATTCTGTTTGCAATTTACGTTGGTGCAACCAATAAGAAACTCATTCAGGAAAACAAAATTGTTGAATAATATCAACATTACAAAGGGCCGAAATTTTCGGCCCTTTTTCTCTTTTTTATGCGTTATGAAACGCGATTTCCAACATGGTTTATCATCCAGTAGGATTGTCGATTGAAGTCTAGGCTTATATTTAGAAGAAGAGTATGCACGTGATTTCGCGAGTTGTACGATTATTTTGGGGTGATGTTTCCTCTGAAGACGGAAAAAAGTTTGGCATTTTAGCAATAACGTTCTTTTTCATCATTGGTACTTATTGGTTACTCAGACCATTAAAAGAATCAATATTTTTTCACACAGTTGGTGGCTCATGGCAACCAATTGTTAAACAAATAACCATTGTTTTTGTTTTTATTCTCGCTGCCGTTTACAGCAAGCTGATTGATATTTTCCATCGGCAAACATTGTTTTATGTTATCGGTGCGGTATATAGTCTTATTTTTTTGAGTATTGCCTATTTACTCATGATTCCTGAAATAGGATTATCTAATCCTCATTTAAGTCCTTGGCGTCTTATTGGCTGGGTATCATATCTTTCAATAGAAAGTTTTGGTTATCTCATGGCAGCGCATTTTTGGGCATTTGTAGCAAGTATCACTGATAGCGAGCATGCGAAAAAAGGGTATCCCATTATCATTGCTTTTGCACAATTGGGTGCTATTATCGGATCAATCTGGGCGGCTAATGCAAGGCGCATAGAAATCGAGCACTTGATGCTTGGTGGCGTTGCAAGTATTATCTGCATCATGTTATCGGTCTGGTATTTTGTGAAGACCGTTCCTCGTTCCTCATGGAAAACAGACGCTGGACACGGCGTAGGTCAGCAACCACAGCCAAAGACTAAAACAGGATTCTTTGAAGGATTATGGTTACTCGTAACACGACCATATCTTTTTGGCATTTTTGCGATTGTATTCTTTTATGAGGTAATGCACACGATTGTTGATTATCAAATGCTTACCCAAGCGAAACTGGTTCCCGAGTATGCTACTGCGGGTGGTTTTGCTGCGTTCTCTGGATTTTTTGGTATTTGCAGTAATAGTGTTTCATTTCTTCTTGCACTACTTGGCACGAGCTATATGATGCGAAGACTTGGATTGGTATTTTGCTTACTTACCTTTCCAGTAACACTTGGTATTGTGCTTGCGATTTTTGCATTGTGCATGCTTACTGGGGTCATGTCTGCGTACATGATGCTTTGGAGTTTATTCGGCATGATGGTTCTTACTAAAGGTCTGAGTTATGCTCTCAATAATCCTGCAAAAGAGATGATGTATATCCCAACCAGTAAAGATGCAAAATTTAAAGCAAAAAGCTGGATCGATGTTTTTGGTGCACGCACGGCAAAAGGTGCTGGTGCGCAAATTAATAGTTTGCTCATTGCGCGTGGCGATTTATTCTTTTTGCAGTATGGTTCACTAATAGGACTAGTGTGTGTTGGTATTTGGATTTGTTGGGCCTTGTTTGTCGGCAGAACATTTCAAAAGCTTACTCATGATGGTGAGATTGTTGAGTAACATGATTATTGTTACGATACATAAACCATTTAGCAAGTTCGAGTGTTGCAAGATTTAAGAATACCACAAAAAATATCCATGATAGTTGATTATAGGTTGGTGCTACAAAATCAAATAATGTCGCACCAATATGAGTTTGTGGTAGCAATAGTGTAATCATGAGTGAGAGACCGGTGAGCACAAGAATTGGTGTTGATGGTCGGGTACTTATTAAAAAAAATTTTTTTGAACGAATAGCAAAAAAAAATATAAATTCGGTTACTATGCTAAAAATGAACCAATTGGTTTGCAGAATAGCTGGGTTTCCTTGGTACAGCTTACTCAGAAAAACAAAATCAAAAAACGTACAAATAAACGAAAACAGCATCGTATTAGTTAAGATAGAATACATGCTATATTCTTTGGGTCGTTTAAGTTCATATTTATCTACATTGTCGGTAGCAATAGCAATAAGTGGTAAATCAGATAGTAGGTTTACTAACAAGATTTGTAACGGCAACATGGGAAGATAATTGAGTAATAATGTGGCAATGACGAGTGTATAAAAATTGCTCAAGTTAGATGCTAATGTTGATTTAATATATTTAAGGGTATTAACGAATACTAGTCGGCCTTCTTGAATACCTTCGATTATAATGTTCAGATTATTGCGTAAAATAATTACATCGGCGGCATCTTGAGCAATACTTGTTGCATTGTGCACGGCAATACCTACTTGTGCTGCTTTAAGTGCAGGTGCATCATTTACTCCCTCGCCCAAGAACGTTACTGCATATTTTTTTGCGAGCAGGTTAATAATTATAATTTTTTCTTCCGGTGAAATTCGTGCAAATACATTGCATCGTTCCACGGCAGCTTCTTGTTCTTCCTGATTAAGACTAATCAATTCACTGCCAATAATGACCTGTTCTTTAGTTGAAATAATGCCCAATTCGTGCGCAATATGTGCGCCAATAACTGCACTATCGCCCGTGAGCATTTTAATAGTAACTTGTAATTGCCGTGCATGATCAATCGTATGCAGGGCAGTCTTTTTTAATGGATCAGTAAAAGCTACTAACCCAATAAATGATGGTTTGATAAGTTGTTCTTTCCAATCAGTAGGTTTTGATTGTCCAAAATCTACTTCAGCAACGGCAAGTACCCGAAATCCTTGATTTTCTTTTACGGCAATCCATTCTTGAATGATCTTTTTATCGTCACCTTGGCAATCTCTTAGAATCTCTTCTGGCGCACCGCGCAGGAGTGCTTTATAACCATCATCTTCTTTTATAAGTTGGCTGCTAAAACGACGATGTGGATCAAATGGTATTTCATCGATGTATTCAATGTTGGTAGTTAATGTTATCGCGTTTTTTTCAACATAATTCTGTAGGGCTTGATCAAACAATGTAGGTGTTTCATCAGGGTTTGGTCCAGCTATTAATGCACGTTTGTATACCAGCTCAATATCTTTACCAAATGCTTCATCAACTGCAAGATTATTTTCCGTGAGTGTTCCAGTTTTATCGGTACATAGTATTTGTGTGCCACCTAAATCTTCAAGTGCAGAAAGGCGCTTAATAATTACTTCTTTACGTGCTAGTTTGCGTGCGCCGATAGATCGCGCAAAAATAATGACGACAGGCAGCGCTTCAGGAATAATGGTAACGGCTAAACTTATAGAGAAGATTAAGAGCGTAGGCGCGTCAATACTATTATGTTTGAGTGCAAGATTAACCAAAAAAGAAATGATTAATGTGCTGATCACCAAAAAAATAATAAAATTGCTATATTTATCGATTTCACGCGTAAAGCTGCTCTGTTGATAAGTAGTTTCAGTTGTTTGAGCAATGGTGCCGATAACACTTGATGTTCCTGTTGCAATAACAATTCCATCAGCTTTTCCATAGACAACTTTTGATGACGCGAAGGCAATGTTGGAAGCATTATAAATTTCTTTAATGTCTTGCTCTAGTGCTTGTGCAGACTTTGAGATGGCCGCCGACTCGCCCGTTATGGTTGATTCATCGAGCATAAGATCTTGTGTAGTAATTAATCGAATGTCAGCGGGGACAATATCGCCAAGTTCAAGATGGACAAGATCGCCAGGTACTAGATCGGTGGTATAGACTTTTAACGTTTTACCATCGCGCGTTATTAATACTTGCGAGACTATATATTTTTTAAGTAACTCAAAGGTGCGTTGTGCAAAAAATTCTTGATAAAAGCCAAGCGCAATATTGATGAATAAAAAAAGTAATATCATGCTTGCATTTACCAGCTCTCCTAAGAAAAATGATAAGATAGCGGCAGCAAAGAGTAGATAAGTAAATGATGAACGCAGCTGGCGTAATAAGATATGCCACCAACGAACCGATATTTTCTTAAATTCATTAGATCCGTAGGTCCTGCGTTGCACTAAAACCTGTTTCTCGGTGAGTCCATTTTTGCACGATGTGCCAAATTCTTTTTCAATGCTTGATATATCTTTGGTGGCAAATGATACAATGTTCATACTTCTCCATACTCGTATCGCTTTAAGAACATGTTCCTGTTTCAAAACGATATCATGAATGAGCAAGTAATCGCAATTATTATACGATCATGCCGGAACCAAGGCACAGATCGCCATCATAAAAGACAGCGCGTTGACCAGGAGCAATTCCCTGATCTTTATTCAAAAGTTGTACGCGGGCTTCCTTATCGGATTCATAGATGATAGTGCAGGGTTGTGGTGTTGCGCGGTGGCGTACTTTGACGAGTAGATTTGACGTTGTTGGGTGCGACCCGGTAAACCATTGGCATTCTTGCAAAGAGAACTCAGAGCGTGGCGCATCAATTGCATCATAATGATTTGATATATAAATGATGTTAGCCAAACTATTTTTTGCGACCACATACCAAGGTCCGCCAGAGAGTTTGATTCCTTGACGTTGACCTATGGTATAAAACCAATGACCTTCATGGTGCCCTTTTATTTTGCCAGTTTCATACTCCACAATAGTACCTGGCTGCTCACCCAAATGATGGCGAACAAAATCAGTAAATTTGAAAGTGCCTAAGAAACAAATTCCCTGACTATCTTTGCGATTTTTGGTGGGCAAATTAAACTGGTGGGCAAATGAGCGCACTTCATTTTTTTCAAGATGGCCAATCGGAAATAGTGCGCGAGAAAGTTGTTCTTGTGATAAATTACAGAGAAAATAGGTCTGATCTTTAACCGGATCGGGTGAGCGTTTTAGTAGATAAATCCCATCTTGGCACGTTAATTGGGCATAATGGCCGGTAGCAACTTTATCAAATTCATTGCCAATGAGGTCATAAAAAACCCCAAACTTGATATATTGATTGCATAAAATATCAGGATTGGGTGTAAGTCCTTCTTTAATCGCCGCAATAGAATGGGAAACGACGAGCTGCCAGTACTCTTTTTGCAGAGAAATGACCTGCAGCGGGACACCGAGCATATCACAGACTGACTGAACATAGGCAAGATCATCTTCCCAGGGACAGGAGCCGAGATGAGAAAGTTCATCCTCCAGCCAGATCTTTAAGTAAAATGCAGTCACTGAGTGACCAGCATCTTTAAGAAATTTAAGTGCAAGGGAGCTGTCAACTCCTCCTGAGACCAGTACGGCAATGTTCATAGCTTACTATTTAGGTTTTTATGCGATTTTACGGGATTTTTAATAACCATTTTAATAAAAATAGCAGATTATTAACAAAAACATAACCGGGTCTATTTTTTTAGATTAAAAATGGGGGATGACTTAATAGAAAAAAAATGCGAAAAATAAATATAATCCTATATTTCCGATTGACAGACCACATACATGGGTGTAAGATATAAACATATTGAAATCTGTAATTCATCGCGGGGTAGAGCAGCCTGGTAGCTCGTTGGGCTCATAACCCAAAGGCCGCTGGTTCAAATCCAGCCCCCGCAACCAATTTTTCCCAAAAATCTTTTATTTCTTTCTTATCAATAAACAAAGCCTAATTTAGTTTGTTAACAAAAGCTTGAAGAAAATTCAGAGAATCGTATTATGATTTGAGTATAGACACTCTGTCTTGCGCTGAAATGAAAAGTGAGCTCTTGATAATACAATAGCGGTAATTAGGGTACCAATGCACCATCCGCAAGCATCTTCTTTGTTTCAATTTTTTAAATATTTTCTGTGCGCCCATTCATTAAAAATTTCAAGTTTAGTGGTAGTATCAACATTATGGTCTATTACTGAAGCAACTGGGCCCTATCTTTTAAAATTAATTATTGATGGCGTTGTTGCCTATCACGGGTCGTTTCAAGGACTCTGTGTGAATATTTGCATCCCCTTAGGTTTCTATATCGCACTGATTTTTTTCTCTGATCTTGCAATGAGTCTCCAAGAGATATTGATTTCTTATACCATACCGGTGATCAAGGCAGAAATCATGCGCGTAATGTTTTCATATGTACAAGAGCATTCACCGTGTTTTTTTCAAGATACGTTATCAGGAACGGTAGCAAACAAGATTAATGAGATGGCGCGAAGCTTTGAACGATTGTTTTTGTTATGGCAAAATAATTTTTTCCCCGTAATCTTTGCATCGCTCTTATCTTCTTTACTACTTTGGGGTGTTCATCCCCTTTATTCATTATTTTTGATGATATGGTTTATGGGGTATCTACTGATTGCCAACCTGCTTGCTCGTAGGTGTATAGAACATGCAAACCGTTTTGCCAAAGCATCATCGAATGTTATGGGTGCCATGGCTGATATTTTGCGCAATGTAAATACCGTACGGATGTTTTCTGCTCATTACCATGAAACAATGTATTTGCAAAATTTTCAAGAGCATGAAGTTGAATGTGCACGTGCGCTTGGTTGGTATATGTTTCGTATACGATTAACCAAATGTTTAGCATCGCTTATGCTTCTGCTACTTATGATTGGTTTCCTGCTTTATGGTTGGCATGCACAATGGAGCGCAATAGGTGACTTTGCATTTATCATTTCTACAACGGTGCTTATGATACGAAATATCGCCTGGCTTGCCGATGAAATGCTCTCAGTGTATCGAGAACTAGGTATTGCGCATGAATCACTGCAACTGATGTCAACCGATCATAAAATTAAAGACAAATTTCCTGCAACAAGTCTGAATATTAATAACGCTCATATTATTTTTTCACACGTTAATTTTAGTTATCAAAAATCAAAACAATTATTTTCAAATCTTACCGTTACCATACAGTCAGGTGAAAAAGTGGGGCTTGTGGGTTTTTCCGGTAGCGGCAAAACCTCGTTTGTAAACCTAATTATGCGTTTTTTTGATATTGATAGCGGAGAGATTTTGATTGATGGGCAAGATATTCGCTCAGTTACGCAACAATCATTACGCACACATATTATGATGATACCGCAAGACCCGATTCTTTTTTGTCGCACATTAATGGACAATATTCGCTTTGGTAATATTCATGCAACTGATGCACAGGTAATTGATGCTGCAAGGCGCGCGCATTGTCATGACTTTATTATTGCACTACCGGAAGGATATCAAACTCTGGTAGGTGAGCGCGGCGTGAAACTTTCTACTGGTCAGCGACAACGTATTATTATCGCACGTGGGATGCTCAAAGATTCACCAATACTTATTTTAGATGAAGCAACGGCATCGCTTGATGCGGTTACTGAACGTAATATTCAAGAAAGTTTGCAGGAACTTATGCAGGGGCGTACGTCAATAGTAATTGCACATCGACTTTCAACGTTAATCAACATGGATCGTATTTTAGTGTTTCATCAAGGTGCTATTATAGAAAGTGGCAACCATGATGAACTTATCGCGTGCAATGGCCATTATGCCATGATGTGGCATCTTCAAGTAAATGGATTTAATCAAATAACAATTGATACTGAGTCTCAAGCAATCTTGCGATAATCTATTTTTATTCTTGATTATTTTTTTCAAAAATTCTAAATTCTTTGTTCATTTCTAAAACCGTTTCTACCAATGTTTTTTAAAAAGGGCGCTTCATGAAGTATTTAATGGTAGTAGTATTAACTATTGGAACATCGTCTTTATTATATGGCTCTAAAACTGCAACAAGCAGGCATGAGAAGCAGCAAGTGCTTTATAACGCAGTAACAAAACACTATAAAAAAGAAGAAGTAGAAAAAACTATTAGGAAAAGAAACGAAGTAAAAAGTATTATTTATAACGGTATAGATCTCAATTATCGTTATTACAACGAAGAAACCATTTTACATATAGCTATTAATTCGGGTTGTGATCTTGAAACTATAAGATTATTGATCACTGATGATAATATAAATGTAAGCAATGAAAGTGGTGAAACAGCGCTTTATCTGGCAATAAAGTTGGTGGAGGAAGGTCTAGTAGGGCATAAAAATTTAGCGATAGATAGAGGTTTAGCTATAATAAACTTGTTGCTACAGAATGGCGCCAGCAAAAATGATAGGACGCCGGATCAAACAACATCGTTATTTGAATATGTACATGAGATGTTATTATCTAACAACACCAATCAAACACTATGCGAGATGTTTGATATGTTCAATCGTGCATCAGATATTCGTAGTGAGTATCTAGAGCTAAAGTTTCAAGAAATCGAAGCAAGGCTACGGAAAAACTCTTAATTTAATTAATCAACAGAAGTGATGAAAAGGTTGCAAGATTTGTCTTTCAAACAGTTTCTAATAAATCTTTTTTAAAAAGGATGCTTATGAAGTACTTTATGTTAATAGTATTATTTTTTGGTATTCAAACATCGCTATTTTGCGCTGGGAATGATGAAAGACAATTAACATTATATGATGCAGTAAAGAATAATGACAAATCATCGGTAGAATTAATAATTAATGAGGGGATAAATCTAAATTATCGTTATCATCAGGGTGCGACTGGTGTGACTATATTACACGTAAGCATTATTTTTCAATGTGATCTTGCTATAATAAAATTATTGATTACTCCAGATAATATTAATGCTCACAATTATCAAAGAGAGTCACCGCTCAGTCTTGCAATATTTTCTCCGCATTCTATCGATTTAACCAGACTATTAGTACAACATGGTGCAAATCCTAAAATATTAGCACCTGGGAAAGAATCATCAAGCACAACAACATTAGTATGGGTCGAACAAATGTTGGGTGAACAACCAAATAGTCAAACATTAAATGAAATATTGGCGATATTGCAAGATGCATCCAATATTCGACGAGCATATTTAACAAAGCAGCAGATTGAGAACCCGGAATTAAAGAACTTACTTAACTGAATTAATCGACAATCTCAAGTATCTTTTCCCACGCAGCATACGCTTCTTGATGCGCTAACTCTTGTGCACGAATTTTTTCAGCCATTGCTGCAAATTCGGAAGAAGTGGATGCAAGTGTTGCAAGACTTGCTTGTAGTGCTTCGATCTCACGCT
>CAYPYR010000032.1:0-6839 GCA_964415095.1 uncultured Pseudomonadota bacterium
GATGTCAAAAAAGAGCTAATATGATAAGCTTTTATAATAAAATAATAAATTTTTATTAATATTTAATGGTACGCTGTAGGCAAAACAATGCCTCAGCCTCAATAATAGATCTTGATCAAAGGTTAAATAATGAAATACGATGTAGCCCAGATAGAACAAAAGTGGCGTACGCAATGGGAGCAAAATCCTTATTTTAATGCTCGGCCTACCGGCTCGGGCAAAAAATACTATTGCCTTGATATGTTCCCCTATCCTTCCGGATCAGGATTGCATGTTGGTCATTGGAAAGGATATGTTCTTTCTGATGTTTATGCCCGCATAAAATTTCTAGAAGGTTATAATGTGCTGCACCCAATGGGTTGGGATGCTTTTGGTCTTCCTGCCGAAAATGATGCGATCAAAAAAAAAATACACCCCGCCATTGGTACTGCTCATAATGTTGCTCGTATTAAAGAACAAATCGCCTACATTGGCGCCATATATGATTGGACCAAAGAGCTTAATACCACCGATCCAGATTATTATAAATGGACGCAATGGATTTTTATCCAGATGTTTAAAGCCGGTCTTGCCTATGAAGGATATATGCCAATCAACTGGTGTCCTAGTTGCTTAACGGGACTTGCCAATGAAGAAGTGGTACAAGGTGCGTGCGAGCGATGCGGGACATTGGTATCAAAACGAAATGTTCGTCAGTGGATACTGCGCATTACCGACTATGCTGATAAGTTACTGAATGATCTTGATACACTGTCGTGGCCAGAAAAAGTTAAGACCATGCAACGAAACTGGATCGGCAAAAGTGACGGTTTACTTTTTAGTGCGCCGGTAAAAGATCTCGATCTTTCTATTCAAACCTTTAGCGCACACTTTGAATCTTTTTGTGCCGATACTTTTGTAGTAGTTGCACCAGAACATCCAATCTTAGCTCAATTGCTTGAAGGGGTAGAAAATAGAGCCGAGATCCAAGCATTCTGTGATGAGATTATTCGCAAGCGCCAAGAAATTGGTCACGAAGAAGATAAAGCGATTGATGGTATTTTCACCGGTCGTTATATTCTTGATCCGGTTACTAAAACTGAGTTGCCTATATGGATAGCAAGTTTTGCCATTGCTGATTATGGTACCGGTATGGTTAAATGTTCCGCACATGATGAGCGTGATTTTGCGTTTGCTAAAAAATATAACATTCCACTCAAAGCTGTTTTATTTCCGACTGATCCAGAAGAAGCATTGCGCGTCAAGAATCTTGAAGTATGCTATATCGATATGAAAAATGGCATTTTGAGTGAACCAACACCATTTGCAGGAAAACGTGCTGACGATGTTCGTGAAGAAATTATTGCATATTGCGAGCAGCAAGGTTATGCCACGCGAAAAACTTCGTACAAGCTGCGTGATTGGATTTTCTCTCGTCAACGGTATTGGGGCGAACCTATTCCACTCGTACATTGTGCTCATTGTGGTATTGTTCCCGTACCTGAGTCCGAATTACCGGTTAGATTACCAAATGTTGATGAATACCAACCAACCGGCACGGGTGAATCACCGCTTGCCGCAATCACTGATTGGGTAAATACAACTTGCCCACAATGCGGGGGAGAAGCAAAACGAGAAACCAATACTATGCCTCAATGGGCTGGTTCTTGCTGGTATTTCCTGCGTTATCCAGATCCAGAAAACACTAAAGAAGCTTTTAGTAAAAAAGATTTAGATTATTGGCTTCCGGTTGATCTCTATGTTGGTGGCATTGAGCACGCTATCCTGCATTTACTGTATGCACGTTTTTACACTAAAGTTTTATACGATCTTGGCTATCTACCATTTAATGAACCGTTCAAGCAATTGTTCAATCAAGGCATGGTATGCATGAAATCAAGTATTACCGGCCGTGTTGAGAAGATGTCAAAATCTAAAGGCAATGTGGTGAATCCAGATGATATTATCAATGAATTTGGTTCTGACGCACTGCGCATGTATATTCTTTTCATGGGACCACCAGAACTTGATACTGAGTGGCAAACCGAGTCTATGCGTGGCGTTAAACATTTCCTGAATCGTCTTTGGATGTTCTTAACAACACCAGAACATATTGTAGACGAAAAAGATGTATCGCCTGATTCAGTAAAACGATTCCATAGATTTTTAAAAGAATACCAAGAACGGCTCGATCTGTTTAAAGTTAATACCGCTGTTGCCGCGGTCATGGAATATTTAAATGATCTTACGAAGTTTAAATTTACTCTTTCACGATCAATGCTTGAGCAACTATTAGTTGCGGTCTCGGTAATGGTGCCACATTTTTCAAGTGA
Organism: uncultured Pseudomonadota bacterium; assembly: GCA_964415095.1. GTDB lineage: Bacteria > Babelota > Babeliae > Babelales > UBA12411 > CAYPYR01. Next base: position 2,313 of record CAYPYR010000032.1, read on the forward strand.
ACTCATTGAGTCATTGCTTGGCACGACATTGCAAGAATGCTCATGGCCTACCTATGATCCAGATCTTGCAGCAACCGATACGGTAGAAATCGCAATACAAATTAATGGTAAATTACGTACATCGATTGTTATGCAAAAAGGGGCAACGCCCGAAGATGTCATACCAGCAGCAGAGGAAGCCGCTGCAAAATGGCTTGAAAATACCGCGCGGGTAAAAACTATTTTTGTACCCGATCGCATTGTTAACTTTGTTATTCGTCCCTAATGATTAAGGAGAGCACATGAAGCTATTTTTAGATACTGCTAATCGAGATGATATCAGACAATGGGTCCCAACGGGACTCATTGATGGTATTACCACCAATCCTTCGCATCTTGCAAAAGAAGGCCCTAACACCAAACAAGTATTACTTGATATTTGCGCTATGGTTTCCGGCGATGTCAGCATTGAAGTAGTAGAAAAATCACCGGATAATGTCTATCGTCAAGCAAAAGAGATTGCAGCACTTGCACCAAATGTGGTGGTGAAAATTCCGTTTCAAAAAGATTATCTTCCCGTAATCAAAAAATTAGTTGAAGAAGACATTGCCATAAACGTCACCCTTGTTTTTTCTCTCCTTCAAGCATTGCTGGTTGCCAAACTTGGCGTATGTTATATATCACCATTTATTGGCCGCTGGGATGATATCGACGTTTCTGGCATTGCGCTGCTACGAGAACTGCGAGATATGCTTGATAATTATGGCTATGAATCAGAAATTCTTGCAGCATCATTGCGCCACCTGATGCATTGGCATGAAGCAGCACTGCTTGGTGCTGATGTAGCCACTATTCCAGTAAAATTGCTTGAACAAGTCATGCATCACCCACTTACCGAACGAGGGATTGTCCAATTCGATAATGATTGGAAGTCGCTGGGAAAAAAAGAGTTGCTCACTTAAGATTGTGCAATCATCGCCGCTGCATCATCAAGAATTTTGTTGGTAAATCCTTCTATTCTGAGCATATCAATTGCTACATGCTGATCAGCAATGCCTGGCTGCAGCAGGAATGGGTATGAAATACTGCCATCATCATGACGGTTTACGGAAACTTTATAGTTTGCAAACGTCGTTGTTTTTTCCTCAAGCTCCGTAACGCGTGCAAAATGAGTAGCTATTGCGCAAATATTATGGTCTAACATCCCAAGATGTTTTGCTACACTAAATGCTGCAGCTTGACCTTCTATAGGAGTCGTACCATTAAATATTTCATCCATAGCGGTGAAACTCACCTGGCCCGGTTTGAGCGCAGTAATAGTTTTTAATACTTCATGTGCACGCACAACTTCAGCTTTAAATAATGACTGCCCTGCCGCTATATCATCCGTAATATTTAAATAGGTGATTATTTTATCAAAGGGCGTTATCGTCACATTACGTGCTGGCGCTATACCAAATGTTTGCGCAAGGATAAGATTCATTGCAATTGCTTTAAGAATGGTTGATTTCCCGCCAGCATTGGGACCGGTAATTACTATATTGCTCCGCTGATCGCCCCCGAGCGTTATTGTATTGGTTACCACGTTATCGGGATCCACTAATGGATTCCAGAAATCAACTAATGCTATCAGGGGAGTTGGCCCATCCACATATTGTGCAAATGAATACGCAACTTTTTCTTGCTCAAACTTTTTATACAGCTCTGCCATCGCAAGATAGACATCAAGCTCGCCCAGGATTGGCAATATTCTTTCAAAATATTTTTTTGATTCATACATGAGTGCATAGGCACGAAAAACGCGACCCATATGGGACAATATTGATGCATCACCTTTAAAAGTAGCGGTATCAAATAACGCAAAGAGCGTACGTATTGATGCCGGTTGCTCAAGGGAGTCTTCCGTAACATGTTCAATTTTTTCTAACGCAGGAAATAATGCACAAAGCACGTTGTGTTGTTTGAGTAATGCACTGATTTTTTTTATTCCGGCACAATAACGCGCAATAGCAATTAGTTTTGTTTGAACGCATCGTTCAAGTACTACATGCTCCATTTCCCAATCAAAACTCTCTTTAGCTGCAGATGCACAATATACACCAGAAACAATTTTTGTTATCCCCTGCACGCGCTGATCTTGTATGAGTTGATTGAGGAAAGCAAATAGTGGTTCAGAGCCGCAATCCTGCGCTAATGATTTAATGCGTGAGGGCAGGGGAATATTACTGAGTAATGAAAAACCAAATACCGGCAAGAGGACGGTCGCTGCTGCATTAGCACAAATCCAGGTAGCTCGTTGCCAATGTTGTCTGAGATGATTCAGTTCAAGCATATGTTCATTATTGTTGAGCACTTTCAATAATGGCGCTTTAAAATACCCGCGCTGCGCAGCCTGTTTTATTGGATCTTGACACCATAATGAAAGCATAATGCTCTCATTTTTAGCAAGCTCATCTAATAGCTCTTGTAGCTGAATACGTATATCATCATGTTTAAGAAAAAAATCGATAATTGCTTGCCGCTGTTTCAATATAGTTATATCAACTGAGGGTTTTGCAAGCATTGCAAGTAATGTCACACTTCCCAATTCAGTATGCGTACAATCTATTGCATGAGCTAAGTAATTTCCGCGCGCTTGTTTGCCACAAAAAAGATTTAAATCTTCCCAGGTCATAGCATCTAATACCATCTCATTAGGTAGGTTTTCTGCATGTTTATTAATTGTGGCTAATATTGATAAAGTATGCCGTCGTTTCAGTTTTGGTGGAGGGTTCATCTGTTTTTCTAAAGAATAACTTACCCATTCTGCCATGCTATTTCCTTCATACTCCTCTTCTTCTTCTGTAGGAAATGCACGTAAGTTGTATTCAGCAAGTTGTGTATAGATTGATTGAGCGCTCTGTATAGTGTTTATAGAGAAAAATGATATTAAGCAAAATAGCGAAATAAACGATTTAGACATATTCATGATTACCACGGGTGTTATTTATGTAGATAAGTCCAATATTTTTAGCACTATACTATATAAATGACCTACGCTTGACAATCATAAATGCAAAAGAAAAATCCCGCCTGTATCTGATAGTACAAACGGGATCACTAATATTAAAAGTATTTTTTTACTTAATATCTACTTTGAACGAAGTTTGATCTGTAGGAGTTGGTTGTTTTTTTGGTAAAACAATCGTTAATTTACCATCTTTAACGCTGGCTTCTACTTTTTCTTTCATCACTTCTTTTGCAAGAGTAAAACTACGTGAGAACTCGTTGGTAGAAAATTCACGCACCAAATAGCGCTCTTTTGCTTCTTTTTTTTCTTCCTCTTTTTTAGCAGTATGTTTGCCACTGATGGTTACGCGTGTTTTACCATGCGTATCAGTAATATCAATGGTCAGATTTTCTTTGGTAAAACCAGGGATAGTCATTTCGATCTCATAACAATCGGTCTTTTCGATTACGTTTGATCGAACATCAGCTGCACCTGGCATATGTATGCTAATCTTTGGCGCTGCTTCTACCCATTCTGATATGTCTTTGGTAAAATCATTCCAAAATTCTCGTGCATCTCGGGCATGTATTGCTTCTGATCCTGCTGCGAGAATTGCGCACACGATGAGTTTTTTCATATGGTCATCCTCCCAATAAATATGTTTTTTAGTTATATAATATTGAAACCGAAAGTCGGTTTATGAAATGTCGTGAATTAACATTTCATATATGATGATAGCAAAGCAGATAAATTCTTCAAGCGCATCTAATTGTTCTTGTCCTGAATAAAAACTACTTAATCTTTTTTAATATAATCTCAATCTTGCCATCTTTAGAAATAACCTGAGCATTTTCACAAAAATTGTCTTCAACATCTTTTATCAATGTTAGTTTAATTCTGTCTTTATCTTCTTGCCATGCACAAGATTCAAAATTTACTTCTTGCTTTGCATCTGATCGAATAAAGCCATTATCAATAATCTCTTCAGGATGAAAATCAGGATCCATTGCATCGCTATCCACATCCATAGCATCTACTTTTGCTGCTGGTACATTTATTTTTACATTAATTGGCTGATTTTCATTATCAATTACCATTTCACAAGTAACTTTTATATATCGTGCATCAAGTTGCAGCGCATGAACACAAAAGGAAAAAAGGATAATGGTCAGTAAAAGCTTCATAATTGAACCTCCGGTATTTTAAACAATTTCTTTCTGACTCAGAACCTAACATATCAGAAAAAATGCATGCAATAGTTGTGTAGTCTTGTGTAAAAAGACGGGGGAATAAATACCAAATTGATATTTAGTTATTAATTAAGTTGAAATACGGTCAACCGTATAAAATGGAATGTAATGCTCTTTATTAGTATCATCTTGTATAATTGCATCACCTGATGGCATGAGATCTGATAAGATCCCCTCAATAACTTGTTTATCATGTAGGTGTGCAGAGATTTTTTTACCCACATAATAATTCTGATCACGCCAGGTGTTAAATATAAGATTAAATTCTTGTTTAAACCATGATCGATACCAATGATCACATGAGGTAAA
>CAYPYR010000032.1:6939-11485 GCA_964415095.1 uncultured Pseudomonadota bacterium
ATATCGCGCTCACGTAATTCTTTTTTCTTACTTTGCGCATTTTTGTGCTTCGCAAGTCCAAGTTCAACCTTCAGATAACTTCGCGCATTAAAATACATTTTTAACGGAATCAGTGTTAATCCACGACGAGACATAGCGCCAACTAATTTACTAATCTCACGACGATGTAATAACAATTTACGCGTACGACGTGATTGATCTGCCTTAGTATAGGCGTGAGAATAAGGAGCAATATGACAATTAAGTAAGAACAACTCCGTATCGCGCACGGTCGCAAACGTCTCATTTAAAGAAATGTGACCAGCACGTATCGACTTGACTTCATCGCCAGATAAAACGATACCAGCTTCAATCGTCTCTAAGATCTCATAATCGTGAAAAGCTTTTTTATTAGTAGCTACAACCTTCATGATAACACAACACTCTTCCGCTCTGGTGTAAATTGCAGTATTTTAATATAGGATTATATTATTGTTGCTTACACAAACGCTCTCTTGTCTATAAGTGTAGGAGATTTACCTATGAAGTACAACACCCGGCTTACGCTAAGCTCTTTATTACTCTGCAGTAGTGTTGCTGCAGGAACGTCTGACCTAAAAAAAAACCTAATCAACTCTGCAAAATCCAATATACCGTTCTCTGGTATTGAAAACCCTCAAGAAAGCAAACGATCAACGATCTACTCAAAAAGACGAGTTATTAACGGTATTGTTGAAATAAAGACGCTTACGCATAATCTTCCACCAATTTGTTTTTTTTATGAAGGCGCACAAGCAATGAGTAATTCTCTTGGCCTTTTTAGCTTACCAATGGATAAACAGAAGGCAGAGCTTTCATTATTGATCTGCAGAAGTTTTGATAAAGTTCTTGATGATAATGGCGAAATAATAAGTCTTAAAATAGATGGGCAAAAAAATTATCGGTATTATATTCAAGAAAAATCACCCAATGATACCGAACACCAATGGATAGCTGGAATACTTCCTGAAACGGGCGTTATCCCCAAAGATACCATTATTATGGTCATGGAACCTGATTACGTGGTTGGCATAGAACCATGGCATGAAGAAACGAGTGGCAAATCCATTTTATTACCAAAAATTACGCTTAAAGAAGATCCTGCTATGCAGCGAGTGATGCTGGAATGCCTGGCGCATGTACCAGATCTTGCACTTTGGCATGAAAAGGTAACGCGAACGGAAAAGGTTAGCCCAGTTTCTTTACATCAAGTGTAAGGTCATCAAATTCCCCACGCGCAGCTTTGTATGAAGCAACAAACGCGATCATAGCGCCATTATCGGTACAAAATTTAAGTGGTGGGGAAAAGTACTCTTTGCCATAACGGGTACACAACGCACGAAGTCGTCCAGCTATGTAACGATTACTTGCCACGCCGCCGACAAAGCAAAGCGATGTCAGTTCGGGATATAATTTAAATGCTCGTCGTGCACGATCTTCAAACATATCGGTAATGCATACTTGCAAAGAACTTGAGACGTGCGCGCGAAGCTCGTCATTCATGGCCTCTTTTATGATGCCAGTTTTAAGATTGAATGCGCCTCGTTTTACTAAGTCATAGAGGACGGCAGTTTTAAGCCCTGAGAAACTATAATCGAGTGTCTTAGGATTTTTGTGTCGCGGATAATTAAAGAAGTCTTGATTATCAACAGTACGAGCAAATTTTTCAATAATTGGCCCACCAGGATAGCCACAGCCAAGTAACTGACTTACTTTATCAAATGCCTCACCAGCTGCATCATCAAGCGTCGAGCCAACCAGTTCAAAGCTACCGAAATCACGTACAATATAAATAGAAGTATGCCCACCAGAGACTGACATACAGAGAAACGGAAATTTTAGATTGGTTTCAATCGAGCCATCTTCTTTTAAGAACGAAGAAAAGATGTGACCTTCTAAGTGATTGACCCCAATAATTTTTTTGTTAGCACCAAAGGCCATTCCCTTTGCGAATGAAAGACCAATGAGCAGTGAGCCCACGAGCCCTGGATGCGTGGTAACACCAATAGTATCAATATCATCAAGCGTTACCTGTGCTTCATCAAGCGCATGTTTTATAATAATATCAATTTTTTCAAACTGCGTTCGTGCAGCTATTTCTGGCACAACCCCACCATAGATTTTATGCATACTTATTTGTGAAAATACTGCATTTGAACGTAATTGCTGCTTATCAGTATCAAAGACTGCCGCAGCAGTCTCATCACATGAAGTTTCTATACCTAAGATTAACGCCATATTATTCTTCTATTGTATTTGGATAATTTTTATAAAGACTTACCATAAAGATCACAAAAGGGATCCCGAAACATACCAGGGAAATAGCCGCTAACATAAGTTGTAATGCCATTTGATTAACAATATTTGGTATGCAGGAGTTAACGAACCAGTCGAAAGCACTCCCAAAGCCAAACACACCAAGGCTCATATCTAAAAAGAGATTTGTTACTACTGAGTCGCAAAGCTCATCCCAACTAGAAGCAAAAAATCCATTACGCAACAACGCACTTAATACTAAAAAAATAAGTAATCCCAAAATAATAAGCGGCGCAACAAAAAACAGTATTATGCCAAAAATAGTTTGTATTACATAACGAACCGTCATAACAAAACTATGTTTTGCTATATCGAAAATATTATTTGTTTCTTCAAAAGTGGTAGCTAAAATAAGAAATGGATAATAGAAGATTGAGAAAAGCATTAGAGGAGTACGAAATATTGCATATTCTAATATGGTGAAACCCGTAATTACTAAGAAGATAGTTGTTAATCGTTTATAACCAAAATGCACGGCTTCTCTAAATACCAGATCTTCACCCTTTAACGCTTTATCGCATAAAAATGCAAAAATCACATATCCTAAAAAAGTAAAAAATCCTGAAACAAGACTAACTACATTAAAGGTGTAGCATTTGAAGCCTACATAATCTATATAAACAGCTGCAAACCATTCTTGTATAAAATTAATCGAACAGGCTTTATTGCAGAACACCCTAGCCAATACATTAATTATTATGATTAGAACAAACCATGACAGGGCAAAACCAATAAGTTTTGGATTTTTTCTCAATGTACTTAAACTATGGCGTGCGCGCTGGATGACGTTCATAAGAGCTTTCTTAATAAATTTAGGGCTATTTGGGCTTAAATAGCATGAATCAAAAGCGATTTATTGTCAAAAAGTTAAAGAGGCGCCCATCGCTGAACACCTCTATGTACTTTTTAATCTTAAAATTATTACTTATAGTTTTTATGCAGCTTTTCTATCGGAACATTGCGATAAAGTGAAATCATATAAATATTAAAAGCAATGCCGGCATATAAAATCACCACACCAAACATAAAACTCACCAAGCTTGCTAAAAGAACTAAAGTTGGATGACTGGTTATTGCTGTTTGCATTATAGTAAATTGTTGATCAAGTGTTGCATCAGGTGCATTGGTAACAGTAGTGATGCCATAGAGCTTTAATAACGTGATAATCACCCCGACAACAACAAGCATACCTACAATAAAAATCGCCAATAATAACAGAAGTCCAAGTATTACTGAACCCCAGTTTTTAAAAAATTGATCCAATGTCTCTTTAAGTACCGCAACTGGCTTTGTTTCAAAACTCAAAGCTAATACTATCGGCAAGAAGATGAATAATAATTTTGCCAACTGAAAAAGGTAACCAATTACGGTATACGAAATAATAGTTGCTTCATCACTCATTGGCAGCAGATAAATAACTACTCCAATTACACCAATCACCGCTATGATGGCTAATACTACTGATGCAATAACGGGAAGTCTATTTGTAGCATCTTTAACAGCTGTGCGAATAGAAACAGCTTGATTATTCATTGCTTGCTGACAAAGAAAGTTAAAACTTGCCAAATACCAGTAAAAAACGGTACAGAATAAAAAACCAACTACCAGAAATGTAATCCATTGACTCCAAGATAGCATCACACAAGAACGTGTCATCTGAGAGAATGTCTCTAAGTGATAAAATACCGTCTGAGAACCAAACCATGCTATCGCTGCTGCTACCGTTAAGCCGCAAACGAATATCGGCAACAATGCCCATATCACTAATTTGAAATGATGCTTGATCACGTGCACGCCAAATCCAAAACGACGTAAGATCTGCATACTCTCCCTTTCTTTGTTATATTTGAAAAATATTACGCTGTAGTGTACTAAAATTTGGAATCTAATCGTAAGACATTACGAAAAGTTTTTTGATAAAGACTTACCATAGAAAATTTTAACCGTCTGTTAATATCTAAGATTAAAACTCTTGAAAAAGATTGGATAAAAAAATATCTTCGTAGTGAAGAGAAATAATATGATAAGGGATTAAAAAAGGAGATCGATGATGTTGAATTGGACTACCGTAAGTAAGTATATATATCTTAGTGCGATTATTTCTTTGTTTAGTGGTTTTATTCTTCATGCTGAAGTTGTATCCGGCAGTGAACTTCAATATGAAATAATTGCGCCGACTGCAGAACCTTGTAGCATATCTGCTTCTTAAGTT
>CAYPYR010000033.1:0-6114 GCA_964415095.1 uncultured Pseudomonadota bacterium
CGGGATTTTTGGGCACAACACATGTCACTTTTCAATTTTGTTAAATCAAATATTGCTATCTTGGACGTAATCCAAGACTACGTCAATGTACGCCGTATGGGCAATTATTGGAAAGGCTCATGCCCCTTTCACCATGAAACCGATGCCTCATTCACCGTAAGCCCTGATAAACAAATTTTTTACTGCTTTGGCTGCCATGCTGGGGGCGATGTTATCGCCTTTGTCGCTAAGGCAGAAAATTGCGCCCAACTCGATGCGGTGCATCACATCGTTGATCGCTATAAGTTGAATGTACCTCCGGAAATTTTATCTGGTAATAACCAGGGCGGCAAAACCATCTCGGTTGATGAAAAAAATCGTTACTTTTTTATTTGTGAGCAAGTGGCGCTCTGGGCTCATCAAGAGCTTCTCGCCTCAAATCTTGGTCAAGAATATATCACTGATCGTGGTATAACCCATGAGATGGTCACCTATTTTCTTCTTGGCTATGTCCCTGGTGGCACGCGCGGCATCAATAAACTTATCAATGCACTATCTCGCGTAGGCATCTTGGTAAAAGAATTAATTGAATGGGGTATATTAATCGAAAACAAGGGTAGCTACTATAGCCCATTTGAAGAACGAATCTTATTTCCAATTACTGATACTTTAGGCAGACATTGTGGCTTTGGCGGTCGTATCTTTCGTCCTCATGATGAACGGGCTAAGTATTATAATAGTAAAGATGCTCCATGCTTTTCTAAAGGCAAATTGCTCTTTGGTCTCAATAAAGCCAAAGATGCTATGCATAAAAGCGACTGTGCATATATGGTAGAGGGGTATACTGACTGTATTAGTATGGTGCAATATGGATTTGCAAATACTATAGCCACACTTGGTACGGCATGCACCGTTGACCATCTTAAGCTGCTGGGGCGACATGTACGCACACTCTATATTTTATATGATGGCGACAATGCGGGACAAAAAGCAGTGTTGCGTCTTGCAGAGCTCTGTTGGGAAGTAAACCTTGAATTACGCGTGATTACTCTGCCCTTCAAGGAAGACCCCTCCTCATTTCTATCAACCGGGGGCAACCTTAAAGAAGTTATTGATCGGGCACAGGACCTTTTTGCCTTTTTTGTCGATGCACAAGGAAGCAGCTTTTTCCAAAAATCTATTTCTGAGAAATATGAGCGCTGCACCCATCTAATCGAAGTTATAGCCCAAATCCCTGATGCCTTTAAACGAGATCTTTTAATCCAACGAGCAGCCGAGGTAATGCAAATACCATTTGACTCGCTCAAAACACTCCTATTGCAGCAATTAGAAAAAAATCTGCCGATACCGACCGACCATACGGAATCCACAAAAGCTTCCCCTGCCCTTGAAAAAGCATCTATAGCAGAATTACCAATGGTGGGACCACTAGAAAAACAAATAATATTTGCTATAATAAATAATGTACAGGAACTCTCTTTCTATCAACTACCAGAAGATTTGCAACTATGCTTTTCACAACCGGCACAAGCACTATTAAGCCTCTGCTACGAAGCACATAAACATCCGGTGAGTGAAGAGCGATTTACCCTATTTATCAGCAGTCTTAATGATTATCAAAAACAATGGGTTACTCGTCATCTTATGACCTATGGAGAGACTGTATCAAAAGAACTCTTTGATCAATATGTTAATGAGTTTAGACGGCAATACTGGAAACAAGAAGTGCAAAATATTAAATGTCGTTTGCTAAAAGCGCAGCACGATCAGGACCAAACTACCTATCAAGAATTGATGCACAAGTTTATCTCATTGCAACGACACATGAAAAGTAAGGGATTGTTATGACAAAAAAAATGACCAATTCACGCGCTAAGAAAAAAGTTGTTACCAAAAAAACTACCTTGAAAAAAGCTCCGCTAAAAAAAACTACCAAATCAGCTGGTTCTACCCGCATACTCAAAAAGACGGTAGTAAAAACAAAAAAAATTACTCCTAAGAAAACTACTTCTAAGAAAGTTGCTGCATCTAAAACAAATGCTACAACAAAAACTTCTGCAAAGAAGGTAGCTCCTTCTCGCGCAAAAACTACCATAATTTCTCGTGTTGCCAAAACAGTAAAAAAAGCGGTCGCGGTGATAAAAAAGGCACCTGCGATACGTGAAACAAAAGTGATGCCGAAAGCTCCTGCACCAACAATGATAAAAAAAGCTCCAGCGAAAACGACGGCAACCACCAAACAAGCAGCTGCGTTAGAAAAGCCACGCGCAAAAACTATGCCCGGCCTGCGTGTAACGCTCAATAAAGCTAAATCAAAATTGATTAAGCAACGTAAGCCAAGCGAAGAAGAAGAAACGAAACTTGCACGCAAAGATATCGAAAAGCACATTGAAGTGTTGATCGAAAAAGGGAAAAGCGAAGGCGTACTTACCTATGAAGATGTCTTAGCATTTATTCAACGCTATAAACTTTCAGAAGAAGAAGCGGAAGATCTTTTGCGCCAGTTTGATAAAGAGAATATTGATCTTATTACGCAAGAAGAACTTGACGCTGAAAAAGAAGGTCTTGAAAATCTTGCTGAAGAAGAATCAGTTGGACTTGATACCTTTAAAGAAAAACTGGAATCATGGTATGACGGCGAAGAAGGAATTGAAGAGGATCTTGATGAAGATGAAGAAAAAGAACTCTCAAAACTCAAGCATCTTGTTGAACCTAGCCAGCTCAATGATCCAGTAAAACTTTACTTAAAAGAAATTGGTAAGATTCCACTCTTAAATAAACAAACCGAAAAAGTAATTTCGGAAAAAATTATTGAGGGAAAACAGGGATCGATTGATGCTATCGCGCGCTTTCCATTTGCACACAAAGAATTGCTCTCCATAACTGAACGAATCGAGCGCGATCCTCTTTATTTACGCGATATTATTCAATTTTCTGATTTTGATGAAGACAATTCACCAAAGTTTGAAGAAGAAAAAAATAAATTACTCGAAACGATCGGTAAAATAAAGGCTCTCGTTGATAACGAAGAGAAAATTTATCGCGCTTATCGTGGCAAACTTGAAGATACGAGTAAAAAGAAAGAGATGCTTGAAAAGGTCAAAGAAAACCGTGAAGCGGTTATTGGCGTTTTTAAGGAGATCAAACTTTCTAATAAACAAATACGTAAGTTTGGTAAGCGTATTGAAAAATTTGTGTATAAAATTCATGAGAAAGAGCAAGAAATTGCAATGATCAATGAAAAGCTTACTTTTTATACCAAAATAAAAAATCCAACCGATGCCGATTTAGAACAAATTGAAGAACTTTCAAAAACATCGCGCAGCGCAACAAAGACTATCAAGAAAATAGAGCAAGAAGCCGGACTTTCTAAAGATCGTATTATGGCGCTCTATAAACAATATGCTATTGGTCGTCAAAAAGATAAAGAAGCCAAGGATGATCTTGCACGTGCTAACTTACGTTTAGTAGTTAACATTGCAAAAAAATACATCAACCGTGGATTACATTTCCTTGATTTGATTCAAGAAGGTAATATTGGTCTACTCAAAGCGGTAGAAAAGTTTGAATTCGAACGTGGATTTAAGTTTTCAACTTATGCAACCTGGTGGATTAGGCAAGCGATCACGCGTGCTATTGCTGATCAATCACGAACCATTCGTGTGCCAGTACATATGGTAGAAACGCTGAACAAGATTAATAAAATCACGCGCGTATTTGTACAAGAATTTGGCCGCGATCCTACGTATCAAGAACTTGCAAAAGAACTTAATCTTGATGAGAAAAAGATTAAAAATATTATTAAAATCTCACAAGAGCCAGTATCACTTGAAACACCGGTTGGTGATAGTGATGATACGTATCTTAAAGATTTCATTGAAGATGAAAATGAATACTCACCCGTTGATGCGGTGGTAAATGATAATCTTAAAGAACGCGTGCGTGAAGTGCTTAAAACATTAACGCCACGTGAAGAAAAAGTATTGAAGATGCGTTTTGGTATTGACGTTGCATCAGAACACACACTTGAAGAAGTTGGTAAAGATTTCTCAGTAACGCGTGAACGTATTCGTCAAATCGAAGTTAAAGCTTTGCGCAAGTTGCGACATCCATCGCGCGCAAAGAAATTACAAACATTTTTTGAAAAAGAAATCGAAGCACCATCTGGCGATAACATCGAATAGTAGGACTATTGATTTTTGTCAGAATGTATTGTACCTTTAAGTAAAATACTATGCATAAGATAACCTCCATTTCCCCTGTCCATGACGTATGTCTGGATGGGGGTTTTTCTTAGGAATATTGTGAATAAAATTAAGATGATTGTTGCGTATGATGGCACCGATTTTGAAGGGTGGCAACCACAACCACACAAGAACACGGTTTGTGATACATTAAGCCATGCATTTCGTCATATCTTCCATCATGATGCACATATTTTTGGTGGTTCTCGCACTGATGCTGGAGTACATGCACTTGGTCAAGTTGCACAACTTGAAACGCAAGCTAACATTCCATTAAATCGTATGCTAAAGGCATGGAATGATGGCGTGGGTCCATCAATAACTATTCGTTCATTAGAACAAGTGCCTGATGATTTTTTCCCCATGCATGATGTCTTGTATAAAGAATATTATTATCATCTTTTTCTTAAACGGCCGCTGCCATTTATTGCACGTTATGGTTGGTTTTACCATTTTATTGAAAGCGTTGATGTAGAAAAGTTTGCACAATGCCTGATGCTCTACAAAGGCGAGCATGATTTTCGTTCATTTTGCAAATTAGAAGAAGAACGTTCAACCATACGAACGGTTCATGAAATTAGCATGCAATATCTGCCACGTTTTGGTGCGTTACAAATCAAAATAACCGGCAGTGGTTTTTTACGCTTTCAAATTCGTCGTATGATCGGTTATGCAATCGATGTCGCACGACGAAAAAATCTTTCCGTTGATTATATCGCCGAAATACTCAAAAACCCCAATCCACAGCAAACGTTACTCAAAGCTGAAGCGTCTGGACTCTGTCTGCGCCGCATTGTGTATTCTTCTAAAAGCTAAAACGAATTATATTTTACGATTATGCACGACGCACAAATTCCCAAACAGCACCGGTTGCACAATTTCTACATGGTGGAAAAGTTTTATCTTTTGAGAGAGGAATTTCATGCTGCTCAAGCGTTTGGCACTTCTTACAATTTTTTAATCGATACACACCAGACTCAACACAAATCTCACCAGTATGAAATACTTCGCCTCTTTTTAAATCCATGAGTACTTCTCCTTATAGTAATTATAAAATATTTTAGTGATTATCATGATATATCATATGAAATGTACAATAATGTTATGATAAAAATAAACGATACTGCTAAAATCAATAGTAACAAACGAAATGCACACAAAATTTAGAATTTGTCACATAATAAATATATACTTGATATATAAACAGATATGTTTGCACATCAGTTAACTTAATTAGAAAAAAAATGTTCAGTACAGAACTCTATCTACGAACTCTTACAGCACTTATTGCCGGTGCATTATTTTTTGGGACATATCTGGTTTCACCTCTATTATTTAGTGGTATCTTGATTATTATTTTATTAATCATATTGATGACAGAATGGCCAAAGTTATGCCGTGATCGAAATTATCTTTTATGGTTTGTGACGCCGCTCTATCCTATCACCCCGATACTCACCCTGGTATATCTCACGTTACAATATTATTCGGTCTCTTTCTTATTACCATTATATCCGTTTCTGATTGCCTGGATTGCTGATAGCGGTGCTTATCTCGTTGGGAAAATGATTGGCAAACATAAGATCTGCCCACACATTAGTCCTGGTAAGTCATGGGAAGGTTTAGTCGGCGGGATTATCATTACTTGTATGGCAAATTATTATTTTTTTACGTGCACTAATATTTTAAATTTATTAGGTATACACACATTTAACTTATTAATAATTTTTTCTCTTTTTATTACCGTTATTGGTTTCTTAGGAGATATCTCGATCTCATATCTTAAGCGTCGCGTAGTGCTCAAAGATACGAGTAGCATACTTCCCGGTCATGGTGGGCTGCTTGATCGTTTTGATGCCGTCTTTTTCATCGCCCCGTTTATTTTGTTGCT
>CAYPYR010000033.1:6214-11467 GCA_964415095.1 uncultured Pseudomonadota bacterium
GGCTGCTTGATCGTTTTGATGCCGTCTTTTTCATCGCCCCGTTTATTTTGTTGCTGCTCTTCGTGCATTAATCTCCAAACTATTTTCTTTGCCATGCCCTGAGTACTATGCTTGCAATGTTTACATTGATATAATCTCAAGCAGAGGAGTGGTCCATGAAAACTATTGCTTTTATTAATCAAAAAGGTGGAGTGGGCAAGACTACGGCAACCTTGAATATTGGTGCTGGTCTTGCACAACTCGGCATGTCTGTATTACTTATCGATCTTGATCCACAAGCAAATTTAACCGCATCATGTGGTATTGAAAGTGACACACTTGAAACAACGATTTATAACGTATTGCAACAAGAGAAAACACTATCAGCAATCGTTATCAAACAAGAAAAATTGAGTATTGCGCCCGCATCGATCGAGCTTGCTGCCTTTGAACGAGCTGCGGCAACGGTTGTTGAACGCGAATATTTATTAAAACGCGCTATTGCTCACGAAAAATATGATTATGTGTTAATCGATTGCCCACCAAGTCTGGGGTTACTTACTATAAATGCACTTGCCGCTGCTGATGAAGTATATATTCCCGTGCAAACTGAGTTTTTAGCACTCCATGGTCTCAGTCAATTATTAGATACGTGCAAGGTAATTTGGCAACGTATTAATCCCTCGTTAAAACTTGGTGGCATCATCGGTATGCGTTACAATCGTCGCCGAATCAATAAAGAAGTAATTGAACATTTACGAGAAAGCTTTAAAGAAAAAGTGTTCAATACTGCTATTCGTGAAAATGTTTCGTTATCTGAAGCACCAAGTTTTGGACTTGACATTTATCGTTATAAACCTGATTCTATCGGTGCACAGGATTATACGAATCTTTGCAAGGAAATTATTCAAAGGAGCATAGGATTATGAAAGCAAAACGACTTGGCAGTATCCCCAAAGGACTTGCATGGTTACAAGAAGTACTTGAAGAAGAGCCAATAGCACAAACCACTATCACAAAAAATGTTCAAAAAAAAATCACGGATGAAGTGGCCGTGACTCTATCAGAAACTGAACCTTCTACTGTTACCATTATACAAGAGCATGCTTTAGAAGATACTCAAGAGACATTGCCGGCAAAAACAATCTCATCTAAAAAAACTTCTTCGATAAAAACACGCAGCGATTATAAAAATACGGTTGAAGATGATACGCAACCAGCTCGCGTCGAATCACCGATTTATCAGGAAGCAAAACCAACATCGCAAGTTGGCTTGCCCAAAGGTTGGACTCGCGCAACACTCATTGTGCGCGAAGAGCATCTACGTAAACTCAAAGCATTGGCATATTGGGAACGAGTGACCATCAAGTATCTTATGGACCAAGCACTTGGTGCATTTTTAGAGGGCAAACGTGTACGAAGCTTGAATGTGAAAAAACAATAATTTATGCGTTTTTTGTATCTGCAGGTGTTGCAATTATCGCCGGCGTTGGTGCCTTGGCTATCATGGTTTTTGTAGCTTGCGACGCAGTATTAATTGGTTGAGGAGTAGACTTTGCTGACTTATTATCAGCAAGCGCTCCTTCCAACATTTCTAATCGTTCTTGTTGTTCTTTGGTCGCGCCTTCGATCTCTTCAGTACGTTTGAGTATCGCACTACGCTCTTGTTCAAGCTCATTAACTCGTTTTTGCGCTGTTGAAAAAGCAAATTCTTGTTCTTTTTGGCTTTTCTCAAGACGGACAAGCGATTTAGTTAAACGATGATTTTCTTCTTTGAGACTCCGAACCGTTTGTTCTTCTTGCAACGCAAGCAGTTTCACTTGTTTTCGTTTTTGCACGGTTTGCATGGAAAGTTTGTAGAGTTTTCCTATTTGGTCTAATATCGTATAGACGCGTCCTTGCAAAATAGGAAATTCATGACGTATTATAATGAGATCGCGGCCAACGTCATTATGAATTGTTTTAAGCGTATCCGACGTAACACCGGAATATAAATAAGTAGATGATAAACCAATCCCACAACTTGTCATAAGCCACAATAAACAAATCGCGTTCATACTACGCCTCTTTCGCACTCAATTTTAGATCATAGATTCTCGGTGAATCATCGGTATAAAATTAGAACTATGAGAACAATAAAGGCAAAGATTTTAAAAAAATGGAAAAATAAATGAACATTTCACTACTTTTACGCCATTTACTCGCAAGCATTTTATGCACTATAGTCATCATGACAACTCCCCTCATGCCAAAAACGGAAGTCTATTTTTCACCTGATGACAATGTAGAGTCAATTTTGATAGCGCGCATTAATAATGCACAGGAAAAAATTCATGCAGCAGTTTTTATGTTTACCAATAGCACCATTGCTGACGCATTGATTGCAGCAAAAAAACGGGGGATCGATATATGTATTATCACCGATCGATCTTGTATTGAATCAAAATTTGGAAAAATTCGTGACCTTGCAGCACATGATATTGCTATATCAGTTTTTAATCCACCATCATCCGCGAATCGCTATTGCACCCCCATTATGCATC
This sequence comes from uncultured Pseudomonadota bacterium, assembly GCA_964415095.1. Lineage (GTDB taxonomy): Bacteria > Babelota > Babeliae > Babelales > UBA12411 > CAYPYR01. The sequence goes on from CAYPYR010000033.1 coordinate 8,737, forward strand.
ATAAATTCGCCCTCATTGATGACATAGTTTGGACTGGATCATTTAATTGGACTAAATCAGCAACAAACATCAATCAAGAAAATGTCATCATTTCTACTAATAAATCAGTTTATGATCGTTATGCTGCACAATTTGATGAATTAAAGTCACGAACAACTGATATAAAAAAATCAGTAATACATCGTGATTTTAATATGGACGATACCGACCTGACCACATTTATGGAACGCGTGTATTATTTCTTAGGATTACTTAAAGAAAAATTGCTCTGGTAAAAAAAATTTGCATGAACCATGCGGGGATTTTCTGCTAGCTCCATTACTACAACTCCTTCCTAGCCAGGTTCAATATTAGTCGACCTGTGGAAAAAGGCAAGCACTTTTCTTAACTAAATTTTTTAGTAATTAGATAATATCGTACTCACCAGCTTTTCTTATACTTCGACAAGCTCTACATAAATTTTTGAACATTTATGCACCGCAAAATTTTCTATGCATTACGAATTTTTCGCGCATTCAATTGCTTGAGCATTGATCGAAAATCATCTGGCACCGGCACCTGAAATGCAAAATCTTGATTATTATAGGAGAATGACAATTGCCAAGCATGAAGCGCTTGTCGCGAGATATAGGTTGAACGATGACCATAAACGGTATCACCCAATATACCATGACCAATTGATGCAAAATGGACACGTATTTGATGAGTGCGACCGGTAACCGGTTTTGCTTCTACTAATGCACAATTATCATAATAGACTAACGTGCGATAATAGGTGAGTGACTCACGACTACTGATACCACCATGAGTCATCATGGTTGGATTGCGAGGGTTTCTGCCAATCGGTGCAGTGATCATTCCTTCTTTAGGCGGGTGACCCTGTACAACGGCAAGATAGGTTTTATGAATAGCACGTTCTTTAAAAAGTCGCGTGAACATAATACGCGATGGTATGGTTCGCGCAATAACCATAAGTCCTGAAGTATCTTTATCAAGACGATGGACAATACCTGGTCGCTCAGTATCATCAAATTCGCGTAAGTCAGTAAACATATGGAGCAATCCGTGCACTAATGTTTTTTCAACACTCGTAGGTGATGCAGGATGCACACAAAGACCGGCAGGTTTATTGATAATGATAAAATCATCATTAATATACACTACGTCGAATTTAACCGGATATGGTTCTAAATCATATTGTTTAGGTACAGGAATAGTTACGGTAATAGAATCACCCGGAGATACCACAAAACTGCTTTTGGTGATTACCTTGCCATTAATGGTAACAAGGCCCGTATCAATGAGTTCTTGGAAGTAGCTGCGTGAGTAGCCAACGATGTGCGTTGTGAGTAACCGATCAAGTCGCGTAGGCTCGGCACCAGTTTCATGAATAATAGTGATTGTTTTTTCTGACATTTACCTAATAACCCCGCTGAAAGTTCTGACTCCTTTAACTTTAAGTGTATTTGATATACAATAAAAATCAAACCTAATACCTTAGCGCCTTATATCATAATATAACCATAAGGAGCCGTGCATATGGTACGGACCAAAACGTTATTTGATCAAATTGATCACAATCTTAAAGCTGTTCTTGATCAAACTGATCCTATAGGGGTCGAACTCTGGCATTTATTACTTAAAGAGCACCCGGCAGATATTGCAGACTTATTAAGCGAACTACCTGATGAATCGCTTGGCATACTCTTTAACCGACTGCCAACCGAACTTGCAAGTAGCGTATTTGAACGATTACCTGAATCAATCCAGCCTGATTTGCTTACCTCACTTGATACTGATCGCGCAGCGAATATTCTCGAAGACATGTCAGCTGATAAGGTTACCGATTTATTTGACCTACTCTCTGATACCGATTTAAAAAAATATCTCGACTTACTGCAGAAAAAACAACGCCATGCCGTTATTTCGCTCCTTCATTTTGATCCATCTACCGCCGGTGGTATCATGAATAGTGAGATTCTTGCATTGCATTCACATATTACCATTCGTCATGCGATTAATCTGCTGCAACGCCTGCAACCGCGTCGCGAACACCTGCAGCGGCTTTATGTTACTGATCGCACAAACGTTTTAGTGGGCTATATCAACTTAGATGAGCTCCTGTTAAATAAACCGGATACTCCTCTTGAACGTATCATCCATAAAAATGAATTGGTTATTAATGTTCATGAAGATCAAGAGATTCTTGCGCGCCAAATGCAGCATTATGACCTTTTGTTTGCACCGGTTGTCGATGAGCATAATCATTTCTTAGGGGTTATTACTGCTGATAACGTGTTTGATATTATTCAAGAAGAAGCAAGCGAGGACGTTTATAAGCTTTCTGGTTTAAGCGTAGTTGAACGACCTTATTTCCAAACTTCTTTTTGGATGCTGCTCTGGCAACGCACCCCCTGGCTTATTGGTCTACTTATTCTGCAAAGTCTTTCAAGTATTATTATGGGACGTTTTCAAGGTATGCTTGAAGCGAATATCATTCTTGCCATCTTTACCACCATGCTTATTGGCACAGGTGGAAATGCCGGTAACCAGTCAGGTGCCTTGGTGGTCCGTGGACTCACCACCGGCGAGATGGACCGCGAGAATACGCGCTATGTACTTTATCGAGAATTCCGTATTGCGCTCGTCATCGCAACATTACTTACTATTGTAGGTTTTATTCGCGTCTATTTTGACCCGCGTACTGAGACCTTAACGCAGACTATTGCTA
>CAYPYR010000034.1:0-2940 GCA_964415095.1 uncultured Pseudomonadota bacterium
CTAGTCAAAACTGTTGATTTTTACAAATAGAATATTTTATTATTAGAATTGAAATAGGGAAAAGCGCTTAAACGCCGGTGGAATGGTTCCATCCTCCCTCAATTCACGGTTTAATAACCAAAAAAAAGGAGTGCCTCATGAAAGCACAATTATTAATATTAGCATTAGTAGCTGGATTTGCTGCATCTACACCTGCAATGGTTAAAGCTAACGGTTTAGAATTAACCTCACAAAGAAGCTGTGGTTGTGGTTGTAATAACAACTGTAACAGCTGTGGTTGTAACAACAACTGTAACAGCTGTGGTTGCCAAAGCTGTGGTTGCTGCTAATCAGCTCTCACACAACTTAAATTGTATGAGCTTAACGGGCATTTGTCCGTTAAGCTCATTACAAAAAATTTAATATTTTAACATAACAAACAATGTAAAAAGTAAATAAAAGGAGAGACTCATGAAGAAGTTACTCATAGCAAGCATATTAGCGCTCACCGTTGTTCAAGTAGCAACAGTTAGTGCTGCTGATTGGAATATTTTCAGAAGCGGTTTTAATGATAAAATCAAAGATTTTAATGAAAAAGTCGCAGAATACAAAGGAAAATTAGTAGAATTGCAAACGCAATATCAACAAGCCGTTGCTTCAGGAAATCAAGCAACAATAAATAAATTTACCAAAGACTTTCAAGAAAAGCGTGCAGCATTCGTTAAATACTTACAAGACAAACATACAAATTTCGTAAAAATGTTTAATGAACGCCGCAAAGATATAGGCATAACTGATGAACGCCTCAAAACCTTGCGTGAAAAACTTGATCAAATTAATGCTCACTTACAAGAACTTGGCGTACCACCAGTTAGATTACAACAAGTACGATAACCAATAGCGGTTACTCCTCACATTGTTGTTATGTTAATTAAAAAAAGAAAAAAAGGATAATCATGAAAAAACTATTAATAATAGCACTTGTTGCTTGTGGTTTTGTAGCTAGTAGCTCAATACACGCTGATGCACAAGGCACCGCATTAAACGCAAGCTTTAAAGAAAAAATAGAATCATTTCGCAAACGCGCCGCTGATTATGAAGCTAAATTAGACAGCTTCAAAGCAAAACTTGATGAAGCAGTTGCATCAGGCGATCAAACAAAGATCGATCGCGTACGTAAAGATATTCAAACAAAACGCGCACAATTTAAAAAGTTCTTAGCAAAAAAACGCGAATCATTCACTAAGATGCATGATAGCCTTAAAGCTAAATGGGAAAAAGCTCGTGCACGATTCGAAGCAACCGGTAAGGTTCGTGATCAAAAGCGCATAGCAGCTTACGAAAAACGTGCTCAGATCTTACGTCAAAAAATTGCACAAATCAATACTCGTCTTGCACAAATCGGTGAAGCGCCAATCAGAATTCCTGGTTCAGCTCGTCATCAGCAACGCGTGCAAGAGCGTGCAGCTCGTCGTCAAACACGACAAAATTATATGCCTACTCAACCAGTTAGTCGTCCAGTGACTCTGGAAACAGCCCAATAACAATTAGAAATAGTTGTTTTGCGGTGCAATAATTTTTAAACAGGAGCGGGCTATGAAAAAAATAATTATAATATCATTGCTCTCTTTTGTGGTAAGTTATGCGCAAATATGTTCCGAACACGAAGCTGCTCAAGATAAGGGGCAGCTTCGTGAGTTTTGTACTCGTATTTGCGAAATGGAAGATGAACTTAAAGCGCTGGAACAATCCGAAGCTAGTTTTGAGCAACCAAATGTTACTACTGAAACACTCCAGATAATCGAGCCTGAAGCGCTACCTGAACCGGTGCCTTCCATACCACAAGATGAGCTTACAAAAGAAGTTAATAAAGATTTAGGCGATGAAGATATCGCATTAATCGTAGAAACACCAGTCATTGGTTCTATTGATTTTATTCCTGAAGATGCCACATCTGAAGAATCTGAAGATGCAATAGAAGTAGAGCTTGAAGATGACGATGATGAATCTATGCAATAAACTTTTTGCTAACTTAATAAATGATCAATTAAGAATGGCTAGTTTTATTTCTTAATTGGTCATTTTTATTTAAGAACAGAGATAGACCGTTTCTTGCGCTACACCCAATAGTAGCTCTTCACGCGCAATGCGTTCATAATGATAATTATCCTGTGCAAATTCTCGAATATCTTCTTTATATTTTTCAATCTCCATGCAAAAATCGGCAAGTTTATCTTCGCTTTCTTGTACTTCCTGCCGTAAATTTTTAATTTTGCAGGTATCTTGCCATAAAACGGGCAATACTGAATAAGAAACAAGGATCAAACTACAAACAATCCCTAAAAAAATGAATCCTCCCATCATAGTATCTTTTTTCTTCATACCCACACCCTTCTTGAAATTAATAGTGAAACATTATACGGTAACTATATAAAAAGCATAATTGATTACTCAATAATCTTGGAATTAAATAAGAATCAATACGACGTAACCTTAAAAACGCATTAATCAAACTCTTAACTATCGTTTTATTAAATCAATTGACAATTAATTTATATATATGTTACAAATTGAATTAGTTAGAGAATTTATCCTGCACCTTCAAACAGAGAGCCGAACTCTTTATTCCTCAGAGGGCGGCTCTCATTAAAAATCGCCCATTTAATACTATCTATTACTACTCTACTCACGGTTACCTGACGATGCTCAAACAAATTAATCTTTTGATAATTTACCAAATTATTGACTGATTGTTTTTATAATTGTTACTATTTGAATAGAAGATAAAATAAATTTTAAGTTGATAATCGCTGCGAATGCCATTACGTAGTAAGAAAAAAGGGGAAAACATGCAAAAAATACTGAGAATACTTATAGTAATTGGCACGATCGTTTCTCATGCACAGGCACATATTCCATCAAACGTAACCATTATTTCACCAGATCCTAATAATCCTGCGG
>CAYPYR010000034.1:3040-10003 GCA_964415095.1 uncultured Pseudomonadota bacterium
GTGATAAAAAAGAATGTTTTTGTTTCTAACCTCAGAGCAGTAAAAATTGAGAAGGATCTGCAATGCGATACAAATATATTATTTTTGCATTGCTTGCCAGTTTTAACCTTCCCTATACCAAATTTGCATTGCAAGGCAGTTTCAACGTTCCCTATACCGCAACACATCTCCCCGAAATTTTTCCAAACATAATGGAAAACGTTAACATCTTAACGTTTGATAACGTACTGCTCCTCGCTAAACAGATGTGTAATCTTCTCTATGCAAAATCAAAATATGAACAATCCGGTCAAAATACAGCTGCTATTAATCAACGTATCTTCAATATTCAATGCTATATAAAGCTCCATAACATCCAAAATTCAACCCAGCCGATTGTTGATCTTTATGATACGCTCATTTTGCTTGATACCTATTATAATGATATATTATTGCGCCAATTAAAAACCGAACAACTGGCACATGCGGGAGCATTGCAAGCAAAGCTTACCGCAGACCTTGCGATCCTCGGTGATAATATTATGCTCAGCGAAAAATTAATTAAACGTATTAGTTTTACGTTTCCCGAGTTTGATTTGCAGAAACCGATTGTGGGCCCAACGGCAGCCCAGTTGCAAGCAGTTGCCGTTGTTGATCAAGCACTCGCGGCAGAAAAAATAAAACGTGAGCTTGCAAGTAGCATATCGCGCACCATAGTTGGGCTACAGGCACAAATTGCTGGTCTACGTGGCATTGCAGAAGCGCTTGAATCAACCGTGGATGTACTTAATGATACAATGCATTTAGGTGAAGTACTCAAAACCGCGCTGCCTGATCGAGCACCCTATCTTAATGAACGTTCATTTATACAAAACTCACTCATGCTGATCGGACCGTTCGCGGGACGATTAAACATTAGCATTCCAAAAAACCAAAATATCATTAATAAATTAGAGACATCATTGGTACAACAACAAGCAGCACGTGCGGTTGAAATGCGCGCAAAGCGAGCTTCCTCAACGATGAAAGTACCTATACTTAATTTGGGCAAACACGAACATGATTACACTATTGCACGTGATGTCACGCAAAAATTTCTTGCGCTCGAAGCACGATTTCTCCAGGCTATCGATACCCTACGCGATACTCATACCGCGCAAGCAGCGATTCCGCTTGATGCAATAACCGATCCGGTAATTAATAGTGAAACCAGCACCATCATTACGCTGGAAAAAGCTGCCGCAGAGTCAGAACGCACGGCCTGGCTTGATACAAGAATACTCATCAATGAAACCATAAAGACTCATAAAAGTGCTCTTGCCGCATTTGAGCAAGATCTAAATAAGGTAATTACACCATGAAGATAATAGTGAACACGTGGCGCACCATATTCTTTATTCTTACTATTCTATTTATTGGATTCAATCTGACAGGACAACCAGAGTCTACAACTCCTGAGCCTGCTACAATCATTTTGTCACCATTTCTTCCATTGCTCTATTTGCAAACACTTGATGCTGCTCTATCATTAAGCATTGAAAAATATCGCGGCGAACTTGATGAACTGGCACGCGGATATAATAATCCAGCATCACCAATCACTGATCAAGTAAAAAAAAATTATAAAACAATTACTGAAGGGTTAAATACTACCCTTGCTGCACTGATGCAATATAAATCACAACTCGCCCCAATCATTACCGCTCAACAACAAAAAAATAATGCGACTATTACGCTTACGATTCAAAATGCACAAAAGCTGCCGCCATTAGTGCGTACACAACTTGCTGCAAGTTTTGCGGTGCAGATTGCCATACAAAAAAAATATATTGGTTACATTGATACGGCACTTAAACTCATTGAACCACTCATGACCGAATACAGCGCTGCTATCAAAAGCTGGGGGACAACACCTGATTTCTTTGATTGCCTTACGGCAAGCAATCGGTTATATACGGCACTCGCTGCAAAATGCGCGTTGCTTAAAAAGCAACAAGAGCTTCGCGCAAACTATATTAAGCAGCTCGAATCATTTCGCGCCCAATTAAAATAATAAGCATTCATGAGAAACAGTGTGGCAATATCCCTGCTACAGATTGCTTAGAAAACAACGTTGGTTGATATGGTGTCGGAAATCCAAAATAAAGATTATATAATTCAGGAATTATGGCGCGTACTACACAGACGCCAAATGGTTTTACCATTGCTGGCGTCACATCAAGCGCATACCATGCCATATTATGCGTCATTAGATATTGTGCAAATGATTTGCGCTCTGTCGGTCCAGAGTACTTGCTGCGCTCTCGTGGTAGTTGCGCCTGAAGCGCGGTAACGAATGGTAAATATTTTATACAAGCAGGATTGTAATACCATTGTGCATGCATATCCGGCGATAATAAAGTTTCTTGTCGCACGATATCTTCTTGATATACACCAAGGTCGCGCACAATATAATTAAACACACTTGCTTTCAACTCCCAGAGTGCTTTATCAACAGCAACAACAACATCAAATGCCGCGCCACTGCCAACAATAAGTGCTGGCCCAATATTCTGATTGGCGCTGGTTAATAATGCGATTATTACCGGCACCTGTAACTTATTAGATAACTCTAGGAGATATATTTGTGGCTCAAAACCAATTTTTTCGGCAACAAGCGCTGTAATAGTTGCTATTTTTTCTTGTTCTTGAGCATTGGGTACAATAGTATGCGCTAATTCGGGTGCAAACCACCAACGCATGCAGGCATCACGCTCTATTAATTCAAGGCTCGCGTGCATGAGCGCATCATCATATGACCAATGTGCCGCAAAACCATTACTGGTTGGTATGTGACATGAAGATTTTTGGGTAGATGCATAGAGTACATCTCGTGGTACTAGCGCCAATTCTTCGCGTATCACATCAACACCACAAAGCCAGGTAGAATGTTCACTAGTAGTGGTTTGTATGACCCACTGTTGTGCAATCACTTGTGGTGAGCAAAAATTGATATTTAATGGCGCAAGATCTTGTTCTGATACATCGTCGATTAAGATATGCTCTGGTATTACCTGGTTCTTAAACGCATCTCGTTCTATATATTCCATAATTGCTTTAAGTAGTGCACGATCTTTGTCAGCATCATGCCCTGACGTAATAGTAAATGAATGTTCTGCATCATGCGGCCAGGTGGTAAGTAGTGCTGCTATAAACTCGGGATCACTATGGTTCCCTTGCAAGCCACCCTCTTCAAATTCATGAATCTGTATCACAAGACCAAAAGAGTTTTTCATAAAAGATCGCAGTGATCTATATTGTGCATCACCGTTAGCCAACGAAGGTGCTGCAAAAAAATTTTGTTTACCATTTTTATCTACTTTAGAAAAATCACGCAGCGCAATCTGTGTTACCGGAAAGCATTGCACACATCCAGCAAAAGAACTGCATTCAAATTCTCCTAAATAAGCATGATGTTCAATCTCCCATCTACCCGATATTGGTAACTTGAGTAGCAGCTGCTCGAGTAGTTCAACACTTGCTAGACTACGCGACTCATCTTGCATCAACTCTGCAAGCGATACCATGCCTAACGCATGGTGGTTATGTAGCGATGCAATCAATGATCGCCCCAAAAAACAGGATTTACAAAGTGATTCCCATGATTCACGTGAGAGAATCGTAATGACTACTAAATCAGTCAATATGACATAATTAACCGGCAGGTGCAGTGCAGAAACATGCAGCCAATAGTCATTGATTTTTTCTAAATGATAGGAGTTTGTAGCAAAGTTAATTATCATAATATCAATGTTAAAATGTTGATCTATAAAAAGGAGATCTCATGAAAAGATGCATCCAATACCTATCGTGGTTCTTTGTCTGGGTTATTATTACCCCTACAGCAATTCAAACAATGCCTGCTGCACGCCATCAAAAAGTATCTAGCACTCCGCGTAATCGTCAGATGTCGTCATCTAGTAGAAACGCACGCATGATGGCACGGAGCGATGACTTACAAAAAAACATCACCGCCTCAGATACAGAAAAAACGCAAGCTGCTAATAATAAAATGATTTATCCTGGTCTTCGTATGATAGCGGAAGTTATCGCAAAATGCGAAGAAAAATCATTTCGTCCGGTTAATTTCAAACAATTTATTGAAGAAGCACTCAGTGCAGCATTGCCTTGTGCTGATCCACATTCAGCCTTCTATGATGAAAAAGCATACAAGCACATGCTTGACCAAACAGCCGGATCATTCTCCGGGATTGGCGTAACGATCGCAAGCAAAATGCCGGATGATGATGGTCTGGTTATTGTTGATGTACTTGAGGGCGGCCCAGCATCAGAGGCAACATTGCGCGGTGATGATGATTCTATTCCTAAAAACGGTCTTGCGCGTGGTGATGAAATTGTCGAAATTGATGGCGATAAATTAAAAGGGCTTTCAAGCGATGAATGCATCTGTAAACTCAAAGGTCCTTCCGGCACGACTACCATAGTAAAAGTTGTACGCAAGAAAAAATTAGTGGAATTTTCTATTGTGCGTGGTGAAGTTAAACACCCTATCGCACAATGTTACAAAATTAAGAATGCAAATGTTTTTTATATCTCACTCCGCCTTTTTACTGAAAACGCCGCTAAAAGTTTAGGTAAATTGTTAAAAGCAGCCTGCGCGCAGCAAGCAAGTGGCATCATTCTTGATCTGCGTCGCAACCCTGGTGGTATTTTGGATGCAGCAGTTGATATTGCGGCACTCTTTGTGCCAAAAGGCTCACGCATCGTGGTAACAAAGGATCGGCGCGGTAATGAGATATCTTCGTACTACACCACAACGCCACCAATTTACCAAAGTAATATTCCACTCTTTATACTTACTGACAACTTTACCGCATCAGCATCAGAAATTCTTGCTGGCGCACTTTGTCATTATTCAAATATTGCACCTGCAGATGATAAAAACAAACTGCTGGTCTTTGTGCTTGGTACACAATCATTTGGTAAAGGATCGGTACAAGAAGTAATGCCAATATGTAATGGCTGTGCATTAAAACTTACCACCATGCTCTACTACCTTCCTGATCAAACTTCGATACAAGCAACCGGTGTTACGCCTGATTTTATTGTGCAAGCATTGCAAGAACCAACTGATGAAACAAAATTATTAAAAGAATTTGCGGGGAGCGAGCGCACCCTACGCTATCATATTACGCGTAATGAAGTGATCTCAATTGAAAAAAATGAATCTACACCAGAAGAGCAGCCTAAAAAAGAAGAAGCGGTAACTGAAGAAAAAACAAGCACGCCAGCACAACGCCGCATTAAAGCACTTTCTGAAGATAACCAAGTGCAGTCAGCCATTACCCTCATCAATGCGCTTAATATGGCACGAACTCATACACCACAGTTGGTTAATACCCGCCAGAATGCATTGAGCTACCTTAAATCAATATTTATTCCAAGCCAAGATCTTGCAATAGAAGAAATTGCATGCGATGATGAATCTAAAAAATAATATAGAGAGTTTATAATATGCAACTTAAGCGCACACTCGCTCTTGTGACTTACATGATCGGCAGCTCTTTGCATGCCGTTACAGTCATAAATAATTCTAACATGCTAATCTCAGTTACAGACTTTATTTTTTGTGCACTATATGAAGGTGCGTATATAGGCGAATTAAGAATAGATCCCAATGATTCTTATGAAATTGAAAATATTGCTGGTTGCATAGTTGCCCATAAGAACAGTTCTATAGTGCTCTGTAAGAACCGTAAAATGGCATTTATAAAACTACAAAACTACCATACCATTACTATTACTGATACTCAAAATATAATATTATCTGAAATGCCGAGAGAGAAACCTGAATATTGTGCACAAGAAGTATCAATTAGTGAATTTAAGAAGTATGCAAAAAAATTTCCTGATGCCGTATTAGATTCTTTTTAACATATAGAGGGATTATTGTGTTAAATAAATTTTTATTTGTTGCTGGATTATTTGCAATAGCTAGTTTGAATGGAGTTATAGTCAAAAATCTTTCGAACGACCAACTCCTCGTACATAAAATTTCTTTTACTATTGATCCATCACCTTATCTGGGTGAAGTAGCTGTACCACCTTGCTGCAATGGCATAGCATCTGAGGAAGAAATAGAGAATGCTCAATCATTTGCTATCACTACCCAAAATGGAACATACAAAACTGCTTTTATGAATCTTAAAAATCATCATGAAATCTTATTTGACCATAATCAAACGCGCATAATGTTATATGAAAACGCAAAAAACAATACTGATGTTGATCTTAAGCCACATGAAAAACCTTGTGAGGTATCAGTTAAGCAACTGAAGGAACATTATATGAATGAGTGTCGTCAAGCCCATACTCGAAGATAATAATCTAACATTAAAAATCACAGAAATTTAACTTAATGTCATTATTCTTTTGACCAAATTCTGAACGTTTGCCATACCATTTCATGATGCAGTGATAGAATATTATTCATAAGATAGAGTATAACGGTGCTTTAGACAAATAGTTATCAGTTGAAATCCAATTCATCAAGATAGTCAAAAAATACTTTCCCCGCTTGATAAGCTGAAACTATTCTTGCCTTTTCACTCACAGTTACCAGACGCATATACAAAGACGCTTTTTTAATTTCTGAATCTATAAGGGCTTTAGCACTTGGAAAATCGTTATTATTCAAACATTGTGCTAATTGATATCCTGTCTCACCTGTACTCCATTCAATTAGACCTTCTGCAATATAACCGTATAAAATGAAAGAATCATCGAGGCGAAATCCTCTAGAGCAACCAAAGTAGGCAGAGGCTGTTTTGTAAGCAACAAGTTGTCCTACAAAAGGCATTACATCGGACCAATCATTAATTTTTGACCAAATAGTTTCGTGAATGTCAGATTCACTAACGTCCTCAGTATCTGATTGGGTGCAAAATGCATTTGATATGTAAAAAAAAGTCAGCGCCGCTATTA
>CAYPYR010000035.1:0-9920 GCA_964415095.1 uncultured Pseudomonadota bacterium
ATCATCTGCGCCATCATCCTTGGTTACAAGAATACTATGGTACGGTTGTGCATACGGTGAGACAAATTTATTATGGTTATCTTGGTTGGTTTTTTGGTGATCCAACCGATCTTAACCCAGCACCATTTAAAGAACGCGCAGCACGATATATCGCAATGATGGGTGGACGTGATGCGATTATGAAAGCAGCGCAAAAAGCGCTTGATGATGAAAAATTTCAATGGGCTGCAGAGTTGTTAACCTACGTGATTCGCGTCGATCATCAAGATATGGAAGCACGCTTATTGAAAGCACAGGCATTGCGTGAACTTGGTTATCGCGAGATGAATATTAATTGGCGTAATTGGTACATTACCTCCGCACGCGAACTTGATGGTACGATTTCATATAGAGGTAATATGTCCGCGCCCGATGTAGTGCGTGCCCTGCCAGTATCCCGCATTATTGCAACCATGCCGGTGCGACTTGATGCTGAAAAAGCGATGAATCTTCATATGACGTTACTACTACGATTTACGGACATTGCTGAAGAATATGCGCTTGAAATTCGTTATGGTATTGCGCAGTTTCATGCAAAAAAACCAGCACATGCGGCAGAGCTCATAGTCGAATTAACACAAGATACGTTATACAACATGGTACTGAGTAAAGTGCGTCTTGACCAAGCTGTCAGGCAAGGTGATGCGACTTTAGTAGAAGGTTCACTTAAAAAACTATCATTATTTTGTAGCTGTTTTGGCGATGGCCGTGATGGCAAGGCTCCGCTACTTACTATTCGATAAAAACTCTAATAGGGGAAATGGCTCAAGCTATTTTGGGTCATTTCTCTGATTTCTCATCAAATTTACTGTATTAATCCATTCTGAGCACTACTATTTTTTGCTGGTTTTACCCTGTAAAAACCGATTTTTTACACTCTGTGAAGCATTTGCATTATTTCTGTATGTTGTTAAGGTTAATAATACATATAGAAATTAAGTTGTTTATGCTTTGAGCTTATCCGGAAATTAGTTAAAAACTCTAAGCCAATCATTCAGTTTTTGGGGGAAATAGGGATATCATGTGTATAAAAAAATTATTCGCATCATTATTGATAGTATTGGCAACCGTGCATAGCGGTATGCTGCTTTCTACGCAGGTAGCTATAGTACGCATGCAAAAGGGTGATAAGTGTGTAAATCTGATAGCAGATATTCATGTGAACTCGCCAAAGTCGTTGTCGTTAGCAAGAGCTTTTGTCGAAACATTAGAAAGAGTGAACCAGCAAGATCGAGCGGCCACGGTTCCTGTTTATTGGGAATTTACTATAGATGAATTGCGGGATACCGGATATACCCCAATTTGGACTTTGCAAGCGGTGTTAGATGCATGGCCATCTATTGAAAAAGCGTATGAAACAGGGGTACTGATTCTGGGGCAATACCTTGATAATGCCCAGTTGAAGACTTTGCAAATACACAACATCGATCATCGTAGTTATACGCTCTACAAAATAATGTGCTGGCTGATGGATGATGCACAGAAGGCACGAAAGCTTGCGGCGATGGATAATAGTCTCGATGGCACGCTGGATGGGTTAGTTACGGGACTTACTTTTATTGATGTTATTACGCAAGTAAATAGGGCAATAGCTCGGTTTACTGATTTGCATTTAGACGAAGTGGCTCTTCATGAGCTTGGGTTGTTATACAATTTTGCTCGGTTGTGTAAGGCGGTATATGAACCAGCACAGAGTCAATCACTAGAACATTGCCTCCAATTATATGGTGATTTTATGATTAACATTACGCCGGTTGGTAATGTTCTCACTACGCTGCCTCCAAAAAAGATGTTTTGGGCTGTGCTATGGGCTCATTACTTTATGCCGGTGGTAAATCTTGAAATGTATCATGCTATTTGCAGTGACGTACGCAATCATATAATTGCGTATGCAGGTGCGGAGCATGTTAAACGAGTTATTGAAATGCTCGCGCAAAATGGATATAAGCACGTTGAGGGATATGTGCTAGATCGAGATATTTTAGCTACTCATCCTGATCTGAACGCTATATGGGGTCACTATCCTGATGGCAATAGTTTTGAGCTGTTGCTACAAAGTGTAAATCAAGGTAATAGTTTATCTTAAAATTTAAACAGTAGGGTTTATATGAATAAAAATTTTTTGAATTTATCATTGTTAGGTTTATTGTGTGCGACATCGATTACTTATGTTGCGCCATACCAAATGCCAATAAAATTAGATCAACAAGTAGGATCAGTAACTGGTGCGGTTTATTATAAAGTGCATTCTAAAGATCATTGTCATGCATCAGTTTCGTCTCATGATCGTCGCAGTAAAGTTGGCGCAAACAAGTGTCCTGACCGAAAAAACGTACCACATTTTAATAAAATGTTGATGATTTCGCTGCATGATCAAAAATGGAATTTGCTTAAAATTATTGATGTATCTAGTCATGACGAGATTAATCTCACGTCTTTGTTAGATCCGACACAAAAGCCACAAGCAGTACGAGCAGAGATTAATCGCTGTATAAAGCTCGGTCGCAGAATTTCATTTTATAATGCGCAAGGCGATGTTTTGACGGCCGGTACATTGGGATGTCCACAATATAACGGTGGTACAACTTTGAGTGAAGATGATAGAAAACAATTTTCTAAATATATGGATTTGAGTCTTTTGAAATCAATAAACGATTTTTATTGTACATGCCCTGATAATCCACTTAGTCCGCAAGAATATCTTTTCGGCTGGATGCTCGATCTATTTAGAAAAAAGTGTGATGGGTGTAAACGTCGCGGGGCGTACAAAAAAAGTTAAGCATAATAATACAAGTCTAATCGTTAATTAGAAAGATAAGTTCATGAGAATACAGATTTTAGTAGCAATAATTGCTATAAGTTTAACAAGTGGTAATGTTTTACCAAATTTGAGACCGTTTGCAGGAAGATTTGCGCCTTATGTAAAGCAAGCAGCAAGTCGATTTTCCTATAAAGCTGATAGCTTTATAGCTGGTGCAAAGAATTTCAGCACTTTACGGCCATCGTTCAAGCATCTGATGCCGGGAAAAACAAGAATGCTCAGTAATAAAGAACAGTCAAAAATTAGTTTTTTAAGCACTTTTCCACGTTTTTCAAATGAAGAACGCACAAAATGGCAAAAAAATTCAAACTATCTTTATGCATGGTCAATTCCAGGATTAGCGGCAGTCTTAAGCTCTGATAAAGAAAAAACTGAAGAGATTTCAAAAGAAAATGAACAACAAAAAGCAACTTCAGCTCCATTAAAAGAACCACTTATCAAATTGCCAGATGTTGATACGTTAGCTAAACGTCTTGATGCAACAGATTTCAAATATTTTAATGAAAAAACTGGCCTCGCTAAAAATTTAGGCGATAGAGAAGTATATGCCGATGGCATTATAATAACGATTGAATATGCGATAAGTGATTTTGAAGAATATCTGAAAAAAAGTAGTGTTTCTGAATCAACAATAGATAAGCATTTAAATATAATCCGTGTGAATTATGCTCGATTAATAAAACTTATTTTAAAAGATTCTCCAGAAGCTATTGAATATTTAAAACAATCAGAATTTCTTAAGGAAATTGGCGTTTCTTTATAAACTTTACCATATAAATAAACTATATTATGAGGCGCAAATTCTTTTGTGCCTCATTCTGTTTAATACACTATGTGCGCAAGTGCATCTCTTATTGAGTAGCATTATCTATCTTTTTATAAAATTTCTGCAATCTATCATGTATGTCAATCTCTTGTATGTCAGCCATCTCACAATTCATAATTAAAAATATTATGATTAATTGAAAGGTGAGATATGAATAGCAAAAAGTTAACTCTAACATTACAGTATGCATTTAGTTTTCTTCTATGTACCATTTTTATAATTAATTCAATAAGTGCACAAACAGAGCGTATTGTTATTGAGCTGCCAAAAGATGATCGAAGAAAAATCGTTCTATCCAAAGAAGAACAATCAAACTTGCAAGCTCAAGAGCATGAGATAAATCAATTTTTTCAGGATCTCAATCTTGAGTCACATCCTGATTATTATACCTTGAAGCTTATAAAATCACGTACGCGATCCGCGCGAACTTTGGCAATCAATCCTGCAGGAACTATGCTAGCAGCCGGTTATTCGAGTAATAAAAAGAGCTTAGTATTTTATACCATTCGACAAGATGGTACCATAATTGCGCAACCTTCGGTTAATAACGATGCATGGAAAACTATTACTAGCCAATATATTACTGCTCTTGCTTTTACTACAGATGGTAAGCAGCTAGCAGTGGGTGGTTGGGAAAAAATAAAAGATAAGAAAACATGTTCTATTTATTTATGGTCGCTTGCGGATAATTCATATAAAAAATTAGGAGAGCATACAGATGTGGTAAAAGATCTGGCTTGCAATCACGAAGGAACCTTACTCGCATCGACAGCAGATGATTATACGCTGCAACTTCTGGATCTTACTAATTTCACTCAACGTGGATTATATGATTGGCGAGAAGAAAACGGAGAAAATAAGTGGGGTTACTCAGTATCATTTAACAGCACTGATAAATTAATTGCGGTAAGCCAAGAAAATAGTGTCGTTAAAATATTTGAAGTTGAAAAATTTTTAGGGACTGATAATATTCCAGTGATTGAAATTTCTTTTAAGTACGCTGGAGTTGAATCAGCAGAAAAAAATAGCATGGCAATAGCTCGGTTTAGTCCCGATAATCCATTATTATTAGCCATTAGTTATGATACTTATTGTGTTTTGCTTAATCTTGAGACACAGACCTATCGTTTTTTGTATTATTCGCAGCATCATGAAGATGCACCGCAGTACCATGCATTGCGATTCAATCAAATGGGAAATTTAATTGCTACGCGAGATCAGCGAGGTATTATCTATTGCTGGGAAGTAGATGATAGTAATTGTGTAGGTATTGGTTTTATAAAATGGTTTTGGAATTATGTCCATCATTATGAAGATCTTGCCTTTTTGCCAAATGATTCTATTATTACCTCCGGTGAGATAACAAATCGTTGGGATCTGGCACAAGGTATTGAGCTACAAACTTCGGCTTATTTTATCGTATGGAAAAAGCTATTTTCGCCGCACCTTAATTTTGATTACTATTTTAAAAATCGTACAGATCGATTCAACGCATTAAAGAAATATCTCACTCCAGCAGCAGTGAATGAATATTTTGAAAATCAGGAAATCGTTAAATCAGAACCTCTGTCGCCTCCGGCAATAAGGGCAGAAGTAGCAGTGCCAATGGAAGAAGCTGATCAGCAGGAGCAACTCGTGCCATCAGAAGTTGATGCATCAGTTGTTGAGATCGCAATTGAGCAACCAGAACCAGTACCATCCTCAGCAGAAGCACATATAGCAGAAGAAAAGTCGGCTGAAGCCGGTTATGTTACAAAGTTTAAAAATTTTATAGTTAATGCGTTGCAACAAACGTGGAACGTGATTCGCTCTGCAAGTTATGCGGGTTATCAATGGATTAGAAATAGGTTTTCATGAAATATAGTAAGTTATTTACCAACATATTTTTTATATTATGTAGCACATTAAACGGTGACTATGGTTTTTTATTAAAATCACCACCAATAATCACCCCTCAAGAACTGCAGCACCGCATTCTGAATTCGCCCGGTATGGTCATGAATTTTCGCGCAGTTGACTCTACTACAAACGAATGCTGGCAGCTTGAGTTTGAATATATTCAAGACGTTACGGTCTTACGGCTTCAACTAGTAGGAAAACTTCCTCCCTATCTTGCTTTGAGTGAGCAACAAAAATTTGTTCACGCCACTAATAATGGTCAAGATATGTGGACGTATAGCTACAGCCAGCATGCTATCAAAAAAATTACTTTGAAATTGCCTGACTCAATTGAAAATACCATGGGGATGATGAATGAGCCGTTAATAACAACCGGTAAAAAAGTGCGCGAGATGTCCGTCGCAGAGCTTGCAAAAATTATCAATACCAAAAAATTTGTTTTTTACACGGGTGCTGGTATTTCTGCTGGAGTGGTCCCAACGATGAACGAGCTTTTAGCGCAATTATCGCTTGATCAAGATTTGTCAGTACCCGAAAATCGCATATCATTAATTAAAAAAATTTTGAAGAACCCAGAATTCTTTTTGATTCCCATGGATAGGTTTTTTCGTGCATGCATTTATGGGATACCTACAAAAGCACATGATGCTATTACGAATATTCTTCAACATAAGCCCGGTGGCTTGTTGACCGAGAATCTTGATCTTTTGCATCAACATACTGGCATTGACCCGCTTAATCATAGCCTCGATGAGTGGCTCAGAAATAACATTGCTCCTGAAGATCTCAAACAAATTGAGGTGGTTATCACGGTGGGACTTGCAAGTGATGAAAGTGGATTTCTTAAGTGGTACAAAACTGAAAATCCTCAGGGAATTATAATTGCTATCAATCGCGAGCAACCAACCTATCTTGGACAAGAAGATTATTTAATGTTGGGTGATGCACAAGAGATACTGCCTGACGTTATGGAATACATCAAAGAAGTAAAAAATATTGAGATAGAACTACGTTATGAAATACTCAATAAACAAGAGCTGCAAGATTTTCTCAGTTCACTGCACTATCAACATACCAAACATAACATTGATGTTTATCTTGATACGCCTGATGTAGATTTATTGCAAAAAGGTGTATATATACGCATTCGCGATAATAAAACGCTTGATATAAAATTTAATCGAGCATGCTTGCATGATCCGAATTTAGAAATACAGCCATATTGTGAAGAATATTCGTTTGCATTACCACTTAAAGAAAAAGATCTTGAGCGACTCAACGAAATCACTGCAGTTATCGGTCTTACGTCAATTGAAAAAGCAGACTTAGATACATACAAACAAACTAATAACCTGGTTGATTCCCGCGTGATTGATAAAGTGCGTGCTACGTATACTTACGACATTTTTACGATCGCTCATGATGAAGTTACCAATCTCGGCACCTTTTTAGAAATAGAAGTAATGACTAAAGATACACTCCAATTAGCCGAAATTAAATATTCGATGGAATCTTTAATCGCACCATTGACGCTTAAGCCCATTAAAACAGTGTATGATTCGCTTATGCTACGCAAACATAATTTTCCTCTATATCTTAAGTCGCGGTTTATTCTTGATGAGGATAAAAAATTTCGTCCTGAGAGGTAATTGAATGATGAGAAGCTATGTGTTTTATTGTAATGCGTTATTAATCATTTTATTGTTGCCGTCATTATTATTTTCTAATCCTTATCAACAATGTTTTAAAAATGATGATTCAAAAGCGTTAATCAGGATGATCAAAAGAGAATTTAATATAAATAAATCTCAAATAATTAATGGTGAACGAGGAACGCTTCTTTATCATGCATGTAAGCATAATAAAGAAATTCTTACTACATTATTAAGATCTAAAAATTTAAAAGTAGATTCCAAAGCTTTTATTCTTGCTGCGAAAAAAAATAATCTTGCAATACTTGAATTGGGTATTAGGCAAGGAATAAATATTGATGGCATGATATACGGAGAGACGGCATTAGATGGGGCGACACTCTATGCAAATGAAGAAGCGGCAAGACTGCTTTTGGAACATAATGCTACTATTAACTTAAAAACTTCATTTATGTATGCTGCACACAATAGATGGATTTGGTTTTTACAGCATGCTATTGATCAAGGTATTAAAGAAGATGCCAATTGGGATGGATTTTTTGAACCGCGAGCATTAACCGATAGAGCAACCTATAATTTTTTGCAGAATCATGGTGCATTTGAAGAGCATGATCGATGGTGTGAGATAGTGATGGAATGGCATTCCGGGGATTGGAATAAGCCTGATGAGTTCCCCTATACATCAACATGCAAATGTGCCCCGTACCAATGTCCTTGGTATTATTATGATAAGTATGATTACGATTTTGTTTCGTCAAAATTTGCATTTGGTTTTTGTATGATGCATGACGATGAGGAATATACTACTCGGTGTATACAAGATAACAAATTTGCTGTTAATGAGCCGGTATATCCACATGCTTCGCAAGATGTACCATTATTGTATGCGTTAAAAGGGGATCTGGATTCTGATAAAATGCTAGTGCTTGGTCTCAAGTATCCTGAACGTTGTTTTAAGCATATGAGATTTAATGTGATACGAAGTCTTTTAAAAGCAGGTGTCATTGTAGACAAAAAATCATTGCAATATGCAGTGATGCTAAATATTACTTTAGTAATTCGTGCGGCTCTTGAGCAAAGTTTTGATCCAAATTCTATACCAGATGTACTAAGTCAAACAATAAATGAGAGAAGTAAAGCTGCGGTTCGTTTACTACTTGATGCTGATATCGCCATCACGGAATCAGATCTTATTAGAGCGGCACGTGCTGGCTATTGGTGGGTGTTAGAAATAGCGCGTAGTCGAGGCTTTATATTAGATCGCAAATTATATCAAACAATTAAAGAAGAAATAATGCCCCATTGGCGCTATTCTCAACATGAACGTGAACGAGAAGAAAAAAGATTTCAAGAGTTCCAAGACTTTTTTCGTGCACAAGATTTGCCTGAAGAAGTATTACATTAATTAACAACAACAATTTTAAGGTAAATATATATGTGTAAACGTATTATTTTGTGTATATTCTTTTTATTTATAGCGCAACCGGTGGTTGCTAATGATATTCAAACCTGTTTTGATGAAGATAATAGTGAAGCATTGCAACAGTTAGTGCATGATGGATTTGATGTTACACAGCCTCAGTTTATTAATGGCGAGCGCGGCACCATATACTATCATGCATGTAAATGGCAGAAGAAAGAAATACTAGATACGCTTAAAGCAAGCAACATATTGGTTGATCAAAAAACGTTTGTTAGTGCTGCAAAACAAGATAATGTTGAACTATTAAAATTAGGTTTGCGGCAAGGCATAGATATTAATATTAAAGTTTTCGGTGAAACAGCGCTAGATGCTGCAACATTGCATGGAAAAGTACGTAGTACAGAATTTCTGATAAGTAACGATGCGCGTATTAATCCAGATCAGTCATTTACCTATGCTGCATGTAATCAATGGGATGGGTTTCTCACAATAGCAATTGAACGTGGTATTCGAAAAGATTCAAGTTGGTATCAAGGAGCAGCACAATTTGCGGTATCATTAGCAAACTCAACAATAAGTTATTTATGGCAATATGATGAAACTAATCATTCTTTGAGTATCGAAGCGTATGATAGATATCGACCAACAAGTTACAAATCTGACGCATTAAAAGCAAAAAGTTTTCAGGATTGTTGTCGCATAGATAACGCAGAGTTTGTGCAACAATGTTTGCAAGAAAAAATATTTACCCTTGATGAGTCTATTGAATGTTACCGTGAATCCGGCACTCCTCTGTATCATGCTCTATACCACAAGAGATTCAACATGGTGCGAGGCCTTATAAAAGCAGGAGCAAACGTTGATCAGTCTTCATTACTCTTGGCGCTTGAAAATAATTTCTTTGTAGTTATTCAACAAGCAGTAAGACAAGGTTTTGATTTCAATCAAATACATGTTGATGAAGTATCACAATTTTATGCTCTTCATCCAGGAACGGTTCGGCTCTTGATAGATGCTGGTGTTCCCATTGATACAGCAATGATTGAAATGGCAGTACAACAAGGTTGTATCTCGTTGTTAGAACGCGCACTTGATTATAATGTTATTTTTGATGCAGATCTTTATAGAAAAATTGAAGGCAAAATTGGTATACGTGCTCTTTGGACAAAAGAAGTAAGAAAAAGCGTAGTAAATTTTTTTCATGCACAAGGTTTGCCTGAAGAAGTATTACATTAATCTCACAAAAAAAGCTAAATCATA
>CAYPYR010000036.1:0-5105 GCA_964415095.1 uncultured Pseudomonadota bacterium
TTGATTTGTTCATCACATGAGTGCCACCAAACTGTTTCTTTGTCTGAACTGGTTAGATTCTTTAAATAATTAATATATTGCTCAACAATAGTTTTATTACCTGAGTTTATTAATGTTGCTGCTGCAAGAAGATCAGCTTGCTTCTCTTGGTGTCGTGCTAACCTAGGTAGCATTTTTAAATAGATTGCTGCCAATGCGCTTAAACTAATACTGCTCAAAAGAGTATATTTAGCTAATTTATTTTCGATATTAATAAATTTATTAACACTTAATGCACCAGCGCCAACTAAAGCAAACAGGCCCAAAGTTTGGGCGACTATTTTTTGATGATGGGAAGATGCTAAATGTGCCGCTTCATGATAAATATGAAAAAATTGCTCTTCTTTCGTGCACAAATCAAGATGTTTTTCATCAAGCCAAATCCCAAAGGCCGTGAATGATGAAAGCTTAACGCGGGCGAATAATGGCCCAACTTTATTCATCTGTTTTACCGGAATATCCTGCACATTTTTGACACCAAGTCTGTCGAGTGCCTGATAAACCATTTCTTTGTATTCTTCTCGTGCATCTACATTTCCCAAAATTGAACAATAGAGCTTCGAAATAAAGCTTTGTTGTGCAAAGATTCTTTCTTGGCTAATAACAAACATTAATAAAAAAGCTAACGTAATTTTTAATATCATATAAATCTTTCTAATTATGCAAACCATAGAGTTCAATGAGTTTATTGAACGCATCTACGTTAAATTCTTTTGAATCAGCAAATTTGCGTGCAAAAAGTACCCCTTTAATAATAGCTTCGGTGAGCAATTCTGCTTGGTAACGATCCTCTAAATTAGTAAAGGTATACGGATGTTTATAACCACGATGCCATTCTACAAACATAACAGATTGGTTAATTACTTCGGTATGTAGTAAATCATGCATGGCAAGAAAAGTTGAAGGATAATGTTCATTATCAGCGGTGAGCACTTCTACTTTTTCAATAATCGACTGATCTCGTACCATAAGCTCTGCATGTTTTCTATTGAGGACAACCCATTGCGGATTTATATATTGCTTATCTGCCGGAATATCAGCAACAATTCGTGGTGCATAATAAAAACTTGAGTCTTGGTATTGATGATGATTGCGCCAGTATGGAAATATACTGAATTGGTGCTTGGTTAGCTGTTGATAGATATAATCAAATTGCTGAATTGGCAGCGAATCGTTCGAGACAAAGACAAATTTAGTATTTTCAGGATCCTCGAGAGCAGCTTTTAGCATGGCGATTTGTGCTCGCATGGTATGTTCCCACGACGTAGGTGCTTTTTCAGGCATTTCATAGTGCTTAAAAACAGATTTTGGATCAAATGGTTCTTTTGAATGTATATAAATAGTTGCGCGATCAAGATTGCCGCTAAAGAATTTTTCCCATACCGATTCGTAGCTAATGCTTGAAATTACTAAAAATAAAAAAGCTATTTTCATTACTGGATCCTTTTTTATGAGAAAAAATAGTAGTAAATTTAAAAGAGATTATACGAAATTTAAGATTTAGCAGCAACTTTTGTTTTTATGGTAAGATTATAATTTAAGCAAAGGAATATAGTGGTTAAAATGATCAAAAATATAAGCATACTTGTTTTGGTTTTTATTGGATTATCAAATGTTCTCAATGCGAGCAATAGAGCAGAGGAAAAAGTATTTAAGCAAGCATATAGACGGATTTATCAACAAGATCCGGGTTTTGAACAAAATATTGTTCGAGTACGAGGATATTTTGAAAATTTATTACATGATATAACACTAGAGCGTGCGCAAGAGATTATCAAAGAAGAAAAATATCGCATAGCATTTGCTGAGTTAATTAGAATTGAAGAACAAAATTTTGACAATGATAGAGAAACTCAATTTTCTTTTCATCAACGTAAATGTGTGCACCTTACCGGCAAGCTATCAGAAGAACGAGCAAAACAGATTCGTCTTGAAGTTGAACTTGCAAATGCGCTAAGCAAAGAAAGACTTTTAGTACGTCAAAGTAAGCAAGCAGAATACTTTCGAATAGAGGAATTAGAGCGTATAAGATTTCAAATTGGCTTAATTAAAAAAGATTTAGCAGCAGCTTATGGCAAAGAAGAATGGAAAGAGCATCATGTTCAAAATGATCAAAACTTTAGTGATTTTTCCGACAGTGATGATGATGACTTTCTTTTGAGCAATACTGAAGAAGAAAAGGCTTTTAGAGAGGCATATGTGCATGTCTGTGAGCTTCAGGAAAGTATAGAACATAGCATTTCGGATTTGTCATATCAACGTGCCCAGGCGCAAGAGTCACTTGAATTTCATAGAGCAAACTTAACTGAAAAACGTGCTTGTGAAATTGTGCAAGAAGAAGAATATAGAAAAGCAGTTAAGGAGAAGTCTTTCAAAGAAGCATGTATACCATTTAGCGGAGGATATAACGACTATGACGAGGCAGAAAGCAAATGTAATAAGCTCAAAGAAGGTTTGTCAAAAGAACGTATTAAAACAATTGAGCTGGAGATACAACTTTCAAAAGTAACCTCTCACATGAAGTTTATAGAAAGTAGAGGGATTAGCTGTTTGTTCCCACTTGAAGAAAAATCGAAAATCTTAGCCCAAGAAGAGCAAATGATCAGAGATTTGGAAATAGAGTTATCAAGAGTTGAAGTCACGCTGTCAGAAGATGATATCAAAAAAATAAGCCAGTAAACTGTAACGATTTTCATCGAAACTTTAAAAATTTTGTCATTCGAAATTAACTTGAGTGTTGTAGACTATTGCTTCAGCACTCAAGTTAATCAAAGCAAAAATAATAATGGTTAACTTATAGATACTGTTACTTGCGCAGTATTTTCTCCATACACATCAAGCAACGTTGCCATATTAACGATCTCAACTGGTGTTGATGCATCAAGTTGCGCAGTAATCGTGAGTGTTGCGTTGCTAAATCCCGCAAGATCACCAACTTCCCACAATCCACTAATGGCATCATAAGTACCTTGCGATGCACTGCTTGAGACGTATGTTAATGCTGATGGTAGTACATCGGCAATCATAAGATCAGTAGCCGTATCCGAACCAGAATTAGAGATAGCAATGGTAAAACTAATGTTCATTACCTGCTTGCTTAATGAAAAATTAAAATAAATAGTGCGCGCTGCCTGTACAATAAAATTGGTCATATCATCCGAATGAAACCAATCAGCAAAAAAGCTTCCGGTGCCATTAGTTGCAATATTAGGCAATCCATTAAAATCACCGGTAGAAATGGTTTCTGGGGTTGTTTGCCATGTGTTTAACGATTTATTATAGAATGATGTTTGAACAATAAACTGTGTGTTACTACTATTTTGTGCCATCCAAATAGCAAAAGCATTACCAGCAAGATCGATACTCACTTGTGGGAAAAAACTAATAAGGCTCATGTCCGAAATGACTGACGTATTACCGCTCCATGCAAGGCCTGGAAAGGTTGATGCTTCTATGTATGAGATATTACAGGTAGCGTGACGTAGTGCCCAAACGCCAATAGCATCACCATTGCCATCGATAGCTACGTGTGAAAAGTATGGTCCTTTTTCAGCAGCAAAACTATTATTAAAATTATAAAAACCAAGTGTGGAAGAAACACGTACTGAAGTGCTCCAGCCTGTGTTGCGTGATGATGCATAAATAGCATAAGGCTGGTTATTTGCAAAAGTACCATCAAATTGCACCCAGGTGACGAGTGCATGATTATTGGTATCAAAAGCAACCGATGGTAAAACAAGTTGAGCAGTATTACTTAATGAAGTTTGAATGTCTTCTTCAGCGCTTAACCATGAGCCGTCTATATATAAATTACTTTGAATCTTATAAACATTATTTTCTTCATCAGCATATCGCCAAACTACAATGGCATTACCTGCAGCATTAAGTGCAATCTGTGGTTGTCCTACACGTAAAATTGCAAAATCATCATAATCATAACCATAATCGGTTGAAATGTTTTCAGCAGCTGCCCACGTGCCTGCAGTGATGTCACCAATGGCTGCACGTATAACGCGTGCTACAGAATTACCTGCAACTTCCCAAACAGCAATCGCATTTCCAGCAGCATCAACACCTACTTGTGGTTGGCCTTGCACTTGAAATGATGGATCAGTATCGATAATTTGCTCGCTACCCCAACTAGAACCATCATAAAAATTAGCATAAATTGTTTCAGATCGTACCCAGAGGGCAACTGCTTTACCATCGGTTGTCACTGCTATTTGAGGAATGTTCGCATTATCGCTGCCGATAATTTCTTCAGCGCTCCAAGTTTGACTTGCGCGATCAAATCGTGATGCTTTAATAACGTTGCCACTCTCTTGGCTATTCCATACGACAAACGCATTTCCCTGAGCATCTATGCCGAGAGAAAGCGGATTGAGTTCTAATAACGTATTAAAGGTTGGGTTTGAAACATTGCCAAGAAATGTCCAAAAATTTGGTTGTAGCGATGATGTTGCAGTTATCAAAAACAATATGGTTAAAAAAAAGTTATGCATATTCATAAAAGCTCTTTTTCTTTTTAATGATTAAGAAATTGAAATCGTGTTACCCACACTATTTGTTCGTGCTTCCCAGGTGAGTCTACTACCAGGTGCAGCAGAATTTTCTATGACGGTGATACTTACACTTGAACTATTATTGCTTGGATACAAATCATTCAAAACGGTAGCGGTGTTAACTATTGTTTGACCTCCAGTGCCATCATTAATGCTTACGCGAATGGTTAATGTTGCTGATGAGCCATAACCACTACTTAACAATGTTCCTACCGACCAGATACCGGTATTAACGTCATATGATCCTTGCGATGCGGTGCTTGATACAAATGTGACACCGGCTGGCAATATATCAGTGACTTGTACTCCTACCGCTGGTTCATCGCTAGTATTTGATACTACAATAGTGTATTCAATGATTTGCTCAGGCATTGGTGTAGCATTATCAACCGTTTTAAGAATTGAGAAATTTGCAGTTGAAATGTTATAAGTTGCCTGTACCGTATAATTTGAAAAATCTGATGTTTGAAAAATTGTTGCAAAAAAGATGCCACTATCATTACC
>CAYPYR010000036.1:5205-9835 GCA_964415095.1 uncultured Pseudomonadota bacterium
TTGAAAAATCTGATGTTTGAAAAATTGTTGCAAAAAAGATGCCACTATCATTACCGCCAATATTAGGTAATATCGTTGCATCTACGCCAGGGATGATTTCAAGTGGTTCTTGCCAACTATTAGATGCTTTAAGATATTGTGAAGATTGTACGAGAAAGAACGTAGCATTATCAGTGATGTTCCAAATAGCAAAACCATTCCCATTTGCATCAAGTGCAATGCTTGGAAAAATAGAAGAAATTGCTGGATTTGAAATAGTGACCGTTGAGCCACTCCAGATCATAGCGGGAAAAGTTGCTGCTTCAATAATATCATTCCCATAGATATCATTTTGAATTGAATTTACGACAATACCATTTCCCAGCCCATCGATTGCAATATCATTGAGATACGGTCCCTTTTCCGCACGCGTTGTACTATTGAAATCAATATTACCGAGTGTTGAAATCTGCGCAGCTGCACCCCAAGAGCCGCTACGTGTTGCGGCCATAATAACATATGGTTGCAGTGTTGGTACGGTATTATCAAATTGTACCCATGTAGCAAGTGCTGTGCCTGTTTGATTCAACACTACTAATGGTAAAACTAATTCTTGAGTATCATCGATCGATTCTGCTACAACTTCGTCAATACCAGTCCATGCGCCACTTAGATACATGGTTGATTGAATCCGGTAAACCGGAAATGAATATGAATCAGTATCATGAAATCGCCACACTACAATCGCATCACCAGCATCATTGACTGAAATGATTGGCTGACCGAGGAATAAATTTCCTACGCCATAATCGGTTGAAATGCTGGTCGCAGTGCCCCAAGTATTGGTAGCAATGTTAAGTACTGATGCCCGAATAACATGAGCGGCTCCTGCGCCCACTTGCCATACTGCAATAGCATTTCCGACATTATCTACGCCAACTTGAGGTTCTCCTTGATCGAGAAAAGAAACATTGGTATCGATTACTTGTTCACCAAGCCATGCAGTACCATCAAATGTATTGCTATAGATAAAATTACCGGATGATGAGTTAATCCAAACCGCTACTGCCCTGCCATCTTTGGTTACGGCGACCTGTGGAAGGTCTGAATTACCAGTTCCAATGATTTCTTCAGTGCTCCATTGTTGAGTAAAATAATCAAAACGTGATGCTTTAATAACATTCGTGCCTCCCTGTGAACTATTCCACACAATAAAGGCATTGCCTTGGCCATCTACGCCAATGCGTGGTGCGACTACTTCGACTATTGCATTGAATGCAGGATTTGATACTAAATTAAATGGCGCCCAATGAAGTGCGGCTAAAGATGTTGATATTATAGATATCAGAGATAGTTTGATTACACGTTTTAGATAATTCATATGCTCTTCTCTTATATAAATTGTTGATAAAATTTTATGAGCGTAAGCGTATGAATTTTGATTTTTTAATGTCAAGATATTGAAATTACATAGTAATAAAAATCTTAATCATAACGAAAGAAAGCAATCATGAATTCGAATATACTGAAAGCAGAAGCGTACTACAACGCAATATGTGCTAAAGATTTGGCTCAAGTAGCAGAATATCTGCACCCAGATGTGCATTTATTGAGTCCAGTAAATGATAAAAGAGGTAAAGAAGCAGTGCTTGCAGCAGTTGGACAATTTATGAATTATTTAAAAGGCATGACAATCCGTGCGAGATTTGCTTCTGAGAATCAGGCAGTATTGATTTATGATGCACAATTTCCTGGCATGGCTGATCTTTTACGTTCGACTGCATTCTTTACGTTTAAAGATGATTTGATTGTTCGCATAGAATTATTCTTTGATACACGACCATTTGGGAAATAAAAAAAGAGCGTATAAAAAGATTATTATACGCTCTTAAATTTTCTGATTTTTAAATTAATTATGGCTTAGAAACTAACATGTGAAGTTGCTTAAATCGAATATTGACACCACCATCAGCATCAATCATGCCTAATGTATCAAATGCTATAAAAAGATCATTTAAGAAATCAGCTTTTTTATGCTCAGGTAAATGATTAAGTGGTGTTAGCACCGCACTTAACAGCATTTCAGCTTCTGCTCGATCTTTAAGTTTAATGATGAAATTACGTTGCTCTATTTTATCAACTGCAAATCCAGTTTCAATAAACATCTTTTCGTATTCTTCTTGAGAATGCATAGAGTGAACAGATCTAAACGTTAAGAAATATGGCAACCATTTCAATGATAAAATAACTGCACGACAAGAGCTTTCAAAATCATTTTGAGAAGCTTTTGGAGTTGTTATAATAAATGCTTTACCACCGGAGCAAAGATTATCATATATAGATTGTAAAATAACTTTTTGATCATTAATCCAATGAATACAATTGAATGAGATAATGCGGTCAATGCTATTATGATAATCAATCATGCGTCCATCTTTGACGATGAATGATAGGTTTGAGTAATCAGATGTTGGATATTGTTTTGTTGCAAATTCAATCATTGTTTGCGAAATATCAGAACCAACTACTGTGCATTGCGGATACTGTTTAGCAATAAATGCTGCTCCATCTCCTGCCCCGCAACCAATATCTAATATGGTTTTGGCACCGTCAAAAAAACTATGATCAAAATCGTTCTTAAGATACTCTAAGTTACCTTGTATAGTACTTGTATGATAATCTCGTACTTGTTGTGCAGTAAATTCGAATGATGCTTTTGAGTTCGGACGCAATATAATATCACGATATAGATAGCCACAAAAAGGTACCGATAATAAGGCTATAATAAATAATGGATTCATGCAGGATCTTTCTTGATCAAAATAATTGCTTAGATGGTTTTTAAGCTATTATATCACGAAAATAGCTTAAATTCATTCACCGGTTATCTGAGTAGAATTAAATTTTTATAGAACTCTTAGGAGAATATACTTATTAATATAGCATATAATTGACTAATTAGATTATTATTTTGTATTCTATCAATAGAGATATTCGAAGATTATTCATGTATAAATATGCATTCGAAATATTTAAATTAAAGACGTACAAATCGTTGCAAAGGTGATTGAGTATCAAATTAGTTAGAAAAAAGGATAAGGGATGAAGCAGTTAATATTTAATAAACATCTATTAATATTTGCGCTGTTGTTCAACTTTGTGAATACCCTGAAAGCGGAAAATATTCAACCTATTAAACCAAGGCCAAAACCAGGCCAAGGACCTATAGTACCTGCTCCCAAAAAACAAGTTAACTCTACACAAGGCATACTAAAAGATAATTCACCAATGAAACCAGCCAATAAGCCATCAAGTACAGCTCGCATTGATTGTGTGATTGTATCTGACGAAGATAGTACTAATCAAACATACCATCCCAGAGAAGCATGCCCCAAAATTCCTCCAGTTAAACAACTACCAGCATTGGATAAAAATGAGCGGGTCTATTTAATGGGCCAATGTTCTGTGATATGTTCTGCCATAGAGAAATCACTAAATCAGAATCTTGGGAACCAGTTTGATTTTGCTGTGATCGAAGAAACGGCACGTAAAATTTTTCATTCAAAAATCATACCCGGTATTGTCGAACGATTTACTGCGATGGGTGGAGAAGGCGCTCAGCGCTCTGGTAGTTTTCGTGAAGCAGTAAAAAGAACTACAAGAGATTTTGAAGCAAGACTTGCCGTGCTTAAATCGCAATATGGATGGAATCCTTATTGTTCCGATGCGATTGCTCAATATTTACTAAGCGTTGGCACCAGAGGATCATTACGTCTTTTAGAAGATTTTAAACTGAATGGATATATTTTAGATCGGGATCTCCAATAAGCAATGCAAATCATATCATACTTCCTAGACATTTTTAAAAACACAATCTTAGCTCTCAATCATGAGATTCAATTATATTTCTTTTGATCAAAGTACGAATCATTTATTTATTAGATTAAGAAGATTAAAATTATGTAGTGGTTATGCAAATTGCCGCTACATTCTATACCTTGAGGTATTATGGATTTTTAGTCCACAAAACTTTTTCTTTCCCAGAGTTGAAGCACACGGATATTTGAGATAAAGCAGGTTGATTGAGCATTCGAATTGTTTCAGGATCTTGGAATCTATTAACCATCAAATCCGCAATAGCAGATTTCATCATATTTGACTCTAGAAAGTTAATCATAACTTTATTTATTGATGCTTTACTATTTTTTAATAAGGCGAATGCGCTATTTATAGAACCTTCAGGATTTTTTAAGCCTGTATCTATGATTATATAAAGAGATTGATTGCTTTTGTTATAGTCAATAGTAGAGCTAAAAGGGTTAAACATATTCTTATTATTTCCTTATTAATTTAGTGAAGTTGTAAATCAATGAGCTCAAAAAATACTTGTTATTATAATAAATAATCGCATACTATCGAATTTTTGTGAAACTTTATAACCCATTATATTGAGGCAAGAAGTCTATCAATCACAGAACTCGTTTTTGAGTTTGATTAATACAGTAAAATATAAATAAAAGCAAAAAAAGATTAGCAGCCTATAGTATAATAGCTGTTTATTCATAGATTATTATTTAGAGTAGATTAACGAAAAAATATGGCACCCCCAAGGGGATTCGAACCCCTGTTACAAGAATGAAAGTCTTGTGTC
>CAYPYR010000037.1:0-3625 GCA_964415095.1 uncultured Pseudomonadota bacterium
TTTATAAACTCAGTGTTGATATGGGTTCATACGGTATACGCCAAATTCTTTCTGGTGTTCGTGAACATTTCACACCCGATGAGCTCATTGGCAAACAAGGGGTTGTTGTTGCCAACTTGCCACCACGCAAAATGGCAGGATTAGTTTCACAAGGGATGATGTTGTTTGCTAAAGATGATACCGGTCTCATGAAGCTTACAACCGTAAGTGGTCCACTTGCTAACGGCGCACGTTTAGTTTAATGGTTGGCTAACGCATAGCATTATATTCACGCTCATTTCTTGGCATTAATCATGCAAAATTTGAATGGTTTTTATTTTCAAATATGGAAAACATTGATAATATCATTCCATATTCAAATTGGTATGAATTAGTTAAATGCCTCAGAAAGGAATCTTTTATGAAAACTCGTTTAATATTTTTTTTATTATTTTTGCTCAGTGATTCATCAAGTTTATTACCCAAAATGGAATATGATGATGCATGGAAGGCTAAGCTCAAAGGAATAGAATCGAACGAATTAGAAAAAAGAATTGAATTCTTATGTGATTCTCTTAAAACTCCTTACCATGACGATGGGATTGAAGTTATCGCTTTGTTTAATGAGGCGCTTGATAATGAAATAGTTTTATCTGATCACATATTGCATATTCTACATCAGAAAGCAAAATTATTAGTGCATCAGTTAATAAGTCAACATGAAGGGACCTTTCAGGAAGATAATTTTTCCGAACGATTTTTTGGTCCAAAAGAATACTACTTTGATGGGATGACAGAAGATGAAACAAAAATTTTGCATGGATGTCGTTCAATTGCTAAATTTATTTTTTCAAAAAAAATTATGTCTTTAGAAGGAGAAGATTTAAGTCGTGCATTTATTAAGGCTGCTGAAAAAGGTTATACTTCAATTATAAAAAAACTTATTAACAGACCTGACATCAATATAAATTTGAGAAACAAAAAAGGTCATACAGCATATGAAATTCTTGTGGATATTCAGTATCATCAAGCTAATAGAAAACATGCAAAATTAATTTTACTAAAAAATGCTTCAGATCAAAATATTAGTTATGAGGATCTACGGCATTCGTTCTTTTTTGCTTTAAAGCATTGCTATGGAAAAGTAATACTTTCCTTTCTTAAACGGAATGATCTAAAAAAAGAAATGCTCGATGAAGCGCTAGAGTTGGACGAAATATCCTTAATGGGAGAGTATATGGAGCGTATTCCTTTATTGCCTCCTAAGCCACCTCGTGAACGGTTTTATCGAGTAGTTACTAGGCCCGTTAAGGTCAATACAATCCCGTTGCCGTGGAAGACGTATTATGAAGATGTTACTGTTGAAATCACTAAACAGGAATATGAAAAGCTTCGATATTATTCAAATGAAAAAGTGATTCGCGAGGAATGCATAGATGAACATGCAGGTTTGCGTGAAGGCAGAAATTTACATAGATTTGATCCTAAAACCTTTACATATGTTAATTATTCCACAGATGAATTGCAAGAAAAGTTTGAAAAAAAGCGCAAAGAAATAATAAAAAGTATTGAAGAAAAACTGCAAACTCTCGAGAATGAATAATAATTAGTTTTACGAAAATTGACCTACTCATGCTTAAAAAAATAATCCTGCTCTGTGGTCTTCTTGTTTGTTCGAGCGAATCAACAATATTAATTGCAGTGCTTTCAAGCATTGAACTTTCAGATAGCTGTTTAAATAAAGCATATAGCTTTGAAGAAAATGGTAGTTACGAACGTGCTTTTCGCTATTATCAAGAAGCAGTACGGTTTAATGATCAAAATCATAACGCGCTGATTAAATTAGCAGATTACTATCAGAATGGTATACACGTTGCACAAAATTCATTCACGGCGTTTGCTTTTTATGAACGTGCCAAAGATGCTAATCCAACGCACGCGGCACTATGGAATAATTTGGGAGTTCGGTATCTTAATGGTATTGGAACAGAGCGAAAATTTAAACGAGCCGTTCATTATTTTAATAAAGCCATTGAGCTTGATTCTGAGTACTCCGATGCATTAACTAACATGGGCGTGTGTTGTCAACTAGGTATTGTCGATGAATCTGGCGTTAATGAAGCATTTGCATGGTATCACCGAGCAATAAACGTGTCCAATCCTTCGATTTATGCATTTAAAAACATTGCGTCGTTTTATTTAAGTGGTATTTGTACTCAGAAGGATGTTCCTCGAGCAATAGAATATTTAAAGAAAGTAATTGAAATCTATCCAACAGATCATTTGAGTTGTTATGCAGTGTGGTATTATTATACGTATCACAATATGCCACAAGAAGCTGCACAATATACAAACTGGTCTACTGATAATGAATTTATGAAAAATTCTGCAGAAATGATTGCTGGAATAAAATCAGCGATTAGTTGGCAATAAATACTTTATTTTATTGCGGTGTTTTTCTATACTACGATAAAAAACGAGTATTGGGAAAGACGATGAAGCACAAACTATTCTATATACTATTAATGGTATCATATCTATGTTCTGCTATTTATGCTGAAGAAACACATCTTTTAGCGGTGCTTAAAAGTGATGATTTTTCGCATGCCCTTACCATTTTAACTACGCAGATTGATACGTTAACGAAAAAAGCTCAACAAGAAGGCGCTACAAAGGAAGCATTGCAATCACGCATTGCAGCATATGTTAATCAACAAGATAGTGAAAAAAGAACCGCGTTGCATTATGCTGCGAACGTACATGATGTTGATTTAGTTGAAGCATTGCTTAATGCAGGTAACAACTACGTAGTAGCAGATGTTTATAACAAAACACCGCTTGATTATGCGCATAAACTGTTAAAGTGCTTTGTGGTTTCTTTAGTGCATAAAAAAAATAAACATGTACAACCCACAACACAACAATTAAAAAAAGCGTTTAAAGTCTTAACTCTTTTATCTCAAGCATATAATCAGGTCATCGAAAAAAAAGATAAACTGCTGCGCAGCTATCAAGAATCAGCGGGAATCCAGCAGAAACAAGCAAGTTCAACTTGTGATCTGCTCTAAAAAATTAATTTGAGGAATTATTGCATGCTTCCCATAATTTACTATGCAACAACCAATAGTGGCAAATTTGATGACGTGAAACGATATATGGCAATACATTCGCTTCCGTTTGAAATCCATCAATATGCTATCGACTTGCCAGAACAACAAACACTTGATCAACGAGCAATTGCTTCATACAAAGCGCGTGCTGCATGGCAATCACTTAAAAAACCGGTATTAGTTGATGATTGCGGCATGTACTTAGAACAGTATAACAAATTTCCCGGTACCTTAACGAAGCATGTGTATGTTGGTATTGGCTATGATGGACTCTTTGCGCTTGCAAAAGATGATAATCGTGCGTCAATGCGCCTAACGCTTGCCTATTGTGACAATGAGCATACCGTAGAGTTATTTGAAGGTATTTGTCATGGTCGCATGCTGCAGCCAGCATCATATGCGCATATTCCTGGTATGGAACTAGAATCGATTTTTTATCCTGATGGGAGTGATTTATCATATAGCCAAATGCGCTCGATGCCAGATAAATCGCATTTCTTTTATCGACTTCGTGCGCTGGATAACTTTGTTGGTTG
>CAYPYR010000037.1:3725-6959 GCA_964415095.1 uncultured Pseudomonadota bacterium
CAGATAAATCGCATTTCTTTTATCGACTTCGTGCGCTGGATAACTTTGTTGGTTGGTTCAAGAATAGGGACCTAAGTTCAATTAATAGCCAGATTGTCGAAGGGCAGGAGTGTATCTAAATCCCAAACACAGATTTCACCACCTATTGAGCTTGCAACAAGACTTTGACTATCGGGAGAAAATGAAACCCACGTTGCCGCCTGTTCAAAGTTATCAAAAATATGTGAGCATCTTTCAATATAATCTTGTTGTAAATCCCATACATAAATTTTTCCTGATGACGTAGCACCAGCTAGATACTTACCATTAGGAGAAAATGCTACATGATGCACTTCACTATTATCATCTAAAGTTAATGTTTTGTTATCAACGTGCGGGCTTAGGTATTCTAATGGATCATTAATTTCGTTGAGAAACCAAATAATTATCGTAGAGTCTACTGATGCAGAAGCAAGAAAATTTCCTGAAGGTGAAAGTGCTAGTGCATTAATAAACCCAGTATGACCTTCCAAAACATGATCTTTATAGCCAACTTTAATAGTATGCTTAAACGCAGAAATGATATATTTACCATATTTATCAAATAATAGAGTTTTGTAGTTGTTAACCAAAAACTGAGGATAATGTGGCTTGGTCTTATTGTTCTGCTTATAAATTGTATAAAGTTCAGTAAATTCATAAACGCGCGCATAAAATCCTGAATATCTTAAAAATAAAATAGCGATTCTGTCATTATTAGATGGAATAATTAAATGTTGAAAGTCGCCATGATTAAAAATATCTGACAGCCATAGGTGCCATTCATCTTCATAATAAACGCGCAGATTTTTTTTATATGCGTACAATTGATTATTTTTGCTGAGATATGAAAAAAATTTCCATCCTTCTAGGGTTTCATTATCTGGCTCCCAATCATCAAACGGAAAGCTACTTTCATCAAGATTGATTGAAATCAACCCTGCATATTCAGGTTTTATTGTTTTTGCTAATCTATTTTGAATTATTGATGGAAACGTTAATTGATTACCTTCCGCTGAAAAATTTTTACGGGTGATAAGCGGTGACGAGCACTTATAATGAAATGATTTCTCTAGTGATATGTTATAGCTATGTAATATTTGTTCTTTAGCTTGCGTTGTTTCATTTAATGAAATAAGATGCGTGCCCTTCGGTGAGAACATTACTGATTTGATGGGATGATCATATTTTATCGCAATGCGCGGGGGGTTACATAAAATTTCAGCATACAATAGTACACATGCTAAAAGTACTTTTATGTTCATTACAACCCCTCAATTCAATTTTTACCATACACTCTTTAGAATCGTTTAACGTATATAGTATAAAACTCAAGACTATGTTTTGGATATTATTTAAATATCCCAAACGCAAACTTCCCCATTGGCAGAGCTTGCAACAATACTTTGACTATCTGAAGAAAATGCGACCCATGTTGCAGCATGTTTAAAATCACGTAATATCAATGGTGTTGTGGCTGGATTTCGCTCTTCAAGATCCCATATATAAATTTTACCGGATGTGGTTGCACCAGCTACCAGCTTTCCATTAGGTGAAAAGGTAATATGCTCTACACTATTGTTTCGCCCTGCATTGAGTAAAATGCTTGTACCAAAAATAAACTTTACTGCATGTTTTGCATTATTATTAAGACGAAAAATGCTAACCAAGCCATCGGATAAACCAGCGGCGAGCCGTTCACCATTTGGTGAGAGTGCAAGTGTGTTAATGCCATACTGATCAGCATGCTGATTTAGTGCATGATTATTTCCAAAAAAATCATAATCAGGATCATAAGTATTATTGTTCAGATTTTTTACCAGTATTTTGTTATGTATTGCAGAAATCATGAATTTACTTTGATTATTAAAAAGTATTGTTTTAACATTGTTTGCAAGAGCTCTATACGGATGAGAAGCAACTGTTCTTGTATCATTCGTAATAGCATAAACGCGAATACTATAAAAATTTCCATGCACAGAATTTATTAGTTCGAAAATGGCTATATGTTTATTGTCAGGAGCAATAATAATATTATTTATAGGAAAAATGATAGGAAAAAACCTAGATTTTGACAATAATTGATGCCAATCGTCGTTAACATAGTGCAATAGACGGTTTTCTGAAGCATACAGATCAGTATTGGTATTTCTATGAAAAAAAAATTTCCATCCTTGGTCTACGTCTTTTAAATTTATATATTTGGAAGGGGGCATTATTTGACAATTTTCATTAAGCAAAATAGCCATTATTGGGGATTTTGTGGCTGTTTTTAGTGAAGGAAACAGAAGTGTATGGCCATTATCGCAAAAATTATCATTAGTTATGGTTGGTGAAAGACAAGAATACTCAACTGATTGTTCTTGATCTAAATCATATGTATATAATAGTTGTTCTTCAGGTATTGTGGTATTGTTTAAAGCAATAAGATGCGTGTCATTCGGTGAAAAGATTACCTGTTTGAGGGGATGATCATATTGTAGTGTAACATGCGGCGTAATACCTTGGGCTTTTGAAAACAATAAAACAATTGTCCATAACTTGTTAATGTTCATTTACTAACCTTTTTTTTAAATTAAATATCCCAAACGCATATTTGGCCATTCTTAGATCCTGCAACAATACTTTTGCTATCCGAAGAAAAAGCAACATAGGTTGCCGCGCTAGTCAAATCATCTAAAATTTCTGGTGAATCATAATAATTAGCCATATTCCATACATACACTTTTCCGTTGGAAGCTGCACCGGCGAGTAGTTTGTTATCCGGAGAAAATTTTATGTGGTTTATACTAGTTGTTTCAGATAGTTTTAACCTTGTTAAGCAAGCAAGATCTTGATTAACATTAATAGCATCTAGCTCTAGATGCATTATTGATAAATTTCTTATTGTTTCGATTTGCCAAAGAAATACTGCAGCTTCTGATGCAGAAGCTAAATAATTGCCATCGGGTGATAGTGCTAAAGCATTAATGAAGCCTGCATGAATATCATAAAAGAAGTCAGGTGTTTTGCAGTGGTACGGTTTTTTTGTATTTTCACCCC
Organism: uncultured Pseudomonadota bacterium; assembly: GCA_964415095.1. GTDB lineage: Bacteria > Babelota > Babeliae > Babelales > UBA12411 > CAYPYR01. The sequence goes on from CAYPYR010000037.1 coordinate 6,786, forward strand.
TGTTAATTGGTCCATGTACTCCACGTGCTACTTGGTGCCTAATATTAAAGAAATGCATGAATTTGTCATGAGCAGAAATAATAAGTGAGCTTTTTTTATTAAATAAGAATGTATGATGATTATTGATATCGGTTATTTTAAGACAAGATTCGAGATTATTACGATCATCGAGTA
>CAYPYR010000037.1:7059-9579 GCA_964415095.1 uncultured Pseudomonadota bacterium
GTTGCAGCCTGTTTAAAGTTCTGTAATATCAAGGGCGCTTCTGCAGGATCTTCTGCTTCTAAGTCCCATACATAAATTTCCCCTGCCGATGTTGCACCAGCTACTAGTTTCCCATCGGGAGAAAAGGTAACATGATTAACATGTGTATTATTATCTACGGGAAGCATTAAGATATCATGGAGTAAAATTGATTCATTTTTTTCTGCAGTATTATTGATAAACCAAATACGTACAGTAGCATCTTGTGCTCCAGAGGCTAGTAATTGAGTGTTTGGTGAAAGCGCGAGCGTAGTAATATAATCTTCATGCCCTCTAAGACTCGCATCAGGATTTTCACAGCTATAGATAGGCTTTCTATGCTTAAGCGTTCCAGAAGATTTATGCTCATCCCATGATATATCTTGCTTTTGTTGCGCCGTGATATCAAAAATGCGAATGATGTTTTCTTGGGCAGAAATTATAACCGAGCTTTCTTGATTAAATAATAATGTTTTACCATTATTATTATGGTGTAATGTTAGATAGCATTGAACAGTATTATCATCATTAAGCACAAAAACCTTAGCTCGTTTTTGTTGATGAGTGAGTGCTGCTATCTTTTTGCCATCTTGTGCGATGACAATATATTTAATATTGCCCCACACGGTAAAGCCTAATTGTTTCCACTCGGCATCAGTATTTAAATCTCGTATGAATATTTTACGATGTGCTGCAAACAATTCTACCTGTTCATTAATAAATGCATGATACTTCCATTGAGATGCGCTAGCAGAGCTCGGGGTATAAGTTTGGGTGAGCTTAAGTGAATTATCCATTGTCATATTTATTAATAGGGGACAATCTTGAGCCCACACGGGGGTAATTGCCATTGTAGGGAAATAAAAGCGCGCATTATTAGGCGAAAAATTATGAGCATTAATTGACATAATATCAGAATGAAAACTTTTTATTTCTTTGCTTTTTAGTGTACAAACACTAATCATTTGTCTATCTGGTTCCTCTTCCCATATTATATTCAAAGCAATGATATGAGCATCGGTTGGTGAAAACATAACCGATTTAATGGGCTGCCTTAGTTGGAAAGTAGTGTGAGGTGTGTTGCATGATATTTGAGCAAACATCATGGTGTAGACTAAAAGTATTCTTATGTTCATTAATGCTCCATAATCCTTAAATATCCCAAACGCAAATCTTGCCGCTCACTGATCCTGCTACAACACTTCGGCTATCAGCAGAAAACGCAACGCAGGTTGCTGAGTCTTTTAAATTATCTAATATAAGTTTGGATTTGGCTCTTTCAAGCACTGTATCTTCAAGATCCCATATATAAATTTTCCCCGAAGATGTTGCACCAGCTACCAGTTTCCCATCGGGAGAGAATGTAACATGATTAACAGTATTATTCTTTCCAACATATAATTCGGTTCCAAATTCCCCAAATTGATGAGGTAGATTCCAAAAATGAACTGAGTTTGATGCAGCAGAGGCAAGTAAATCTCCGCTTGGTGAAATTGCCAAAGCATTAATATTGGCTTTACGTCTTCTGAGACTTGAATGTACTAGACATTCATAGCAAGGTGCAAGATCTTGATTAGTACTATTATCATCTGAGTTAAAAGATCTACCTTGCCTTTTTTGCTCATTGATATCAAAAATACGAATGATGTTTTTATGAGCAGAAATGATGAGTGAGCTTTGTGGGTTAAATAATAATGTTTTATAATTATTGTTATTGCTCAGTTGCAGGTAGAATTCAACTGCGTTATCATCATTAAGCACAAAAACTGTAGCTTGTTTTTGTCCATGAGTTAATGCTGCTATTTTTTTACCATCGGGTGCAATAAACACGTGCTCAATATTCCCCTGAACATTTGCACCTAATTGATGCCATGAAGCATCCGTTTGATTTGCTAAATAATCTATTGGTGAATAGATGAGTATTCGATTTCCTGCTGCATATAAAGATACGTTTTCATTAAGATATGAAAATGATTTCCAAGCAGTCTCATAATCATTACTTTCTACCGGCATATTAAAGGGCCTATAAGGCTTACGGGTATCTTCAAGCGCAATGTAACTTAATATTGGAATAGCCTGAGCTCTTGATCTGTTTACATCAGTCATTCGGGGAAAACCAAAATCAATACCATTAGAAGAAAAATTAGCAGCACTTACTGATTGGGTATCACAAAGAAAACCTTGTACGGTTGCAAGTCTAATGTTGCAAAAGCTAATTACCTGATCTTGCGGATTATTTGCTTCATTTAATGAAATAATATGAGTACTGGTTGGTGAAAACATGACCGATCTTCTGGGATAAAAAAGCTGGAAAGTAGCACGAGGTATCATGCAGAGAATTTCGGTATACATTATCATTATGCATACCAAAAGTGTTTTTATGTTCATTAATACTCCTTTTTTTTGTATCGATTAACATAGTAAAAATATTGGTTATTAGGTTAACGTTGATATAGTTCGTTTGCAATAAGTAAGTTTATTAAGGAAGCAGTATAAGGATTG
>CAYPYR010000038.1:0-9575 GCA_964415095.1 uncultured Pseudomonadota bacterium
CGGATGCTCTAACCAACTGAGCTACAGCCCCAAAAAATGGCTCCCCGGGCAGGACTCGAACCTGCGACCCAACGATTAACAGTCGTTTGCTCTACCGACTGAGCTACCGAGGAATGATTTTGGAATTTTTGCCAGTAATGTCAATTTATGGTGGGCGAAACAGGATTCGAACCTGTGACCCCCTGCTTGTAAGGCAGGTGCTCTAACCAACTGAGCTATTCGCCCTAGTGATTTCATCTTGGTGTAAAGCTAGTTGCCTTTGAGTACCAAGCACAAAGAGATATTAAATAAAATTACTGAATAAGTCAAAACTTTTTCGTATTATTTATATCAAATTTTTCTTTGTAGTTCTTATCGCTTACGTTGCCTTAAAGAAATTATTAAGTGCAGCAAGATGCTTCGTTAGCATAGCGGGGTTTTCAGCGAACGGCGTAGAACAATCAAGTACTAAGACGGGCACCTGTGCTATAGAGGGCAAATCGTGCTGCTTGTCGATTAAAAATCGCTCGTGCCAGGTATGAATCTGTTTGATATATTCAAGCGAAATGGCGCCCTCGCTTTCACGATTACGTGTTTTAATACGCTCAAAACAAACCTCTGGGGTAGCGCGCAAATAAATAAACCCGCGTGGCGGGGTGCAGCGTGCAACCAAAAACTTGACCCATTCATTATAAAGTTGCCACTCAAGTGGCGAGAAAAATCCCTGATCTTGGCCGTTTTGCGCAAAGCAGAGGTGACCAGAATAGAGTGAGCGTTCGATGAGTCGCTCTTTATATGCTTCTTCCTGAAGGCGAATATGATCGCGCGAGCGGCAGATCATTGCAAGGGTTTCTATGGTAAATGCCCATCGGGAAGGATTTTTGTAGAAATTATCAAGCAAAGATTCATCATTAACCGGTGTAATCCATTGCTCTTTTGGTTCGGGAACGATGCGAATAGTGGGGTCTTGCTGGTTAATACACTGAATAAAGGTTGACTTGCCAACCCCAATATTGCCTTCTACGATGTACATTCTTGGTAGCCTTATAATAAACTAAGCATAAATGGGTTTTGCGCCGCGGGCGCTTTTACGATACAATTCTATTATACATAATTAAATGAATTTTCAATTTAACCGAAATAGTGAAAAAAATGAAACAGAAAATGCAGCATGAACTAATTTACGGACCTCATGCAATTATTGAGATGCTCAAGGCTAAACGCCGCCGTTTGGTATCCATCTATACCACCAAACCGGTACCAAAGGCGTATGAGCGCATCAAACCATATCTCCCAGCACGTGTGCCAAACACCCAATACGTAACGCGTGATATTCTTGATCGTATGGCACAAAGTGAAGATCACTCAGGCGTTATTGCGCTGGTGAGTCCATTTGTCTATCAATCAAAGATGTTTGAGCCTGCAAAGAAAAAATTTATTTTGTTACTTGATAGCATTCAAGACGTACGTAACCTTGGTGCTATTTTACGCTCGGCGTATTGTATTGGCGTTGATGGTGTCGTATTGTGCAAAAGAGGTGGGGCGCTACTAACACCTGCGGTATTTAAAACCTCCGCAGGGCTCGCAGAACATCTTGATATCTACTGTGCTAATTCAGTACAACAAGCAGTGATCGAAGCAAAGACCAATGGCTACAATCTGTATCTTGCGGTGCTTGATAACGGTGTTGATGCAACAACGGTTGAGTACACACAACCTGCCTGCTTGGTAATTGGTAACGAAGCGTCTGGTATTGCAAAAGAAGCACAAAAGAGTGGTGCGTTGATTACGTTGCCGCAGCAGCACGCTGATATTTCGTATAATGCATCAGTTGCCGCTGGTATTTTGATGTTTATTATTAAGCATGCTAAAACAAGCTAAGACTTTATAGCTTCGTTCGAATGCTTCGACAGGCTCAGCACGAACGGGATTAAAAACCCGTGATTTAAGATTGCTTGAGCAAGATAAATGTTGAGAACAAGCTAAGACTTTATAAAATAATAAGGCTCGGTGTAAAAAACCGGGCCTTATTTGTTTAGTATCAAATGCTCATTATAATAAACCGTGTACGCAGCAAGTGCAGCATCAAGATCGCTTGGATATTCTTGGCGAATCTTATCCCACACTACAATTGCTTCTTGCATACGAGGTGCTGCCTTCTTAACGTGAGCATACCGCAAGAAACTAAATTGCTTGAGTGCTTCGGGAAGGGGTACTCGTTCAATTTCTAATTTATAAAATGCTGCTGCAAATCCCGTACGATCACGACCAAATGCACAGTTGATGTGCATTGCTTGGCCTTGAGCATTATTATAAACTTTTATTAGCGTAGCAATTGCTTCTGGTGTAGGCAGATGATTGCTATTCATGGGAATATTAATAAGTTGTACCTGATATTTATCAGCTACCTTTTGCAGAGCATCCCAAAGGGGGTTGCCCATCATGGTATCGCGTAAGTTGATAGCAATTTTTATCTGGTGCTGTTGAATGAATTTTTCAAATTTTTTTGCATCGTATTGTGCAGAACGGGTTAGTGCTCCCTTTTTTACGACATCAAAGTTATCCGTGATCCAGAGTGCGAACACCGCTTTACGAAAGAAACGAAACGTATCACGGTTGAACGGATTGGTAGTGAACAACTGTTCGAAGAAATAAAGCGTATGCGTATCTATTTTTTTTGTTTGATCATTTGTTGATACGGATTGTTTTTCCCTATGAGTTTCTCCCATAAGAGGGCTCATGCAGAATATGCTGCTGATTAATAAGCTGCTGAGTAATAACGATTTCATAGAGTAGATCCTTCACGCTGGATTATAATGATCAAGCATTTTTTGCCATATCATTATAATATTTTTTTGAAAGTGTATGCGAGTCTTTGCCAAAACAAATTAAGATTTTATAACAAAAGAAAGCCCAGTTTTTACACCGGGCTTTCTTTTGTTTAACTTTAAAAGTTATTGCGCAATTTGCTTGTTATAAAAGGTTTCATACTCATCGAGTGCCGTATCAATATCATGATCAGCGCGAATCTTGGTCCACGTAATAAATGCTTTTTTCATGAGTGGCTTGAGTTCTTCAAAATGGCCATGGCGCAGAAAATCGAATTCTTTAAGCGCTTTTGTTTGCGCTTTCTCAAGTAGTGCTCCCGTGGTATATTCTTTTTCAAATACATAGAGCGCAGCAGCGAAACTAGTACGATCACGACCATGATGGCAGTTCATATGGATAGGTTCTTTAGAAGGGTCATTGAAAATCGTGAGTAATTGGTGTACTGCTTCTGGATCGGGCAATGCAGTACTTTTCATTTTAATGTTAATGAGTTCAACATCGTTTTCATCAGCGATGTTGCGCAGCTGTTCCCATTGAGGAATTTTAGCTATATCATCACGCAAGTTAATCGAAGTGGCTATGTTGTACGTATCGATATAACGTGCAAATGTTTTTGGATTTGGTTGTGCGGAACGAAAGCATTTACCCTCTTCAACAACATCAAAGTTATTACCAATCACTGGTGCAAGAAATACTTCACGAAAAAAGCGTGCGGTATCTTCATTCCAACCATACTCGGTATTATATAATTGTTTCAATGCTGTTTTAGCAACAGCGGCGTGTTTCTTCACGGATTCATACAATGATAGTGGTTGCTTTTGATCTTCTGGTGCAGCAAAGAGAGTTGGCAAAGAACAGCTAAGAAGAGTGGTAATTAATAAATATTTTTTCATGCGATTATCCTTAAGCAGGTTTATTTATTTTCTTGATAATAAACAGTGTACGCAGCAAGTGCGGCATCAAGATCTGCTGATTCTTGACGAATTTTATTCCATGCAATAATCGCTTCTTGCATGCGAGGTGCTACTTTTTTAATATGAGCATAGCGCAAAAAGCTAAATTGCTTGAGTGCTTCTTGAAGCGGTACTTTTTCTATTTCTAATTTATAAAATGCAGCTGCAAAGCCAGTACGATCACGACCAAATTCACAGTTGATGTGCATTGCTTGATCGATCGCATTATTATAAATATCTATTAATGTAGCAATTATTTCTGGTGTCGGTAGTTTATCGCTATTCATGGGAAGATTGATGAGTTGTACCTCATATTTATCAGCAACTGCTTGAAGTGCATCCCAACGAGGTGTGCCGACAATATTGTCGCGTAAGTTGATAGCAATTTTTACATTATGTTGTTGAATGAATTTTTCAAACTTCTTTGCATTATATTGAGAAGATCTTGTAAGTGCACCTTCTTTTACCACATCAAAGTTATCGGTGATCCATGGAGAAAGTACTGCTTTTCTAAAGAAGCGTCCTGTATCACGTGAAAAATAATTAGTAGTAAAAAATTGTTCAAAGAAGTAGAGCGCATGTTTACCAACTTTTTTTGCTTTAGTAAATTTTGAAATATGCGGTTTTTCAGTAACGGTATCGCTCATGATAGGACTCATGCAGAGCATGCTGCTGATTAATAAGCTGTTTAATAATAAATTTTTCATAAGATCCTTTACGCTGGATTATAATGATCAAGCATTTTTGCCACATCATTATTATATTTTTTTGAAAGTTTATGCCAATACTTTGCAAACTCTTCCATTGCTGGGGCACTTTTTATAATGTGTTTAAAATGTCCAAATTTCATGGAAAGCTGTTTGAGTGCTTCTTTGTGTGGTGTGCCGGTAAGCCATAATGCAAGATAACAACCAAGTCCGGTACGATCTGCGCCACGAAGGCAATGTATATGAACTGGTTTTGGACAGAGTTGCAATGCCGCAACGAGCGTGCGCAGTTCGAGATTGGTCGGCATTCTTTTGCAGGTAAGTGGAATATTAACGAGTGCAATATTATGTTTTTGTGCCATGCGGTATTCTGTAGCCCACCACTTTTCTTCTGGGTGTGCGCCGCGTAAATTGATGATGGTCTTGATCTTATGTTTGGTAACAATGGATTCAAGTTCTTTAGCACCGAGTGTGCAAGAACGCGTAAGTTCATCTTTACGTACCACATTAAAATTATCGCCAAAGAGATAGCCAGCAAAGGTTTTTAAACTACTTTGCGTGGTAAGTGATGCCAGAGAAAGGCTTAGTAGTCCGCAAGTAGCTATGCCCACTAATAGTAATTTTTTACCCTGATTATTCATAAAATCCCCCAAAATCTAAAGTATTTTTGCTCAAAACACCGGTTTAAGTACAGTCTTTGATACTTTGAGCATAGGAAGAGGAGGGGAATTCGTCAAATGGTCAATGGGTCTTAATGAGAAAAAACAGTAATATTACAGAGAGAGATACTATAAAACTGCAAAGATATTGCATAAATTATCCTGATTGTACTACTGTAGAGGCAGCTTGGCAGATAAAATAGGTGAGGTTACGAGCTTTTAGTAGGGGGCGTGCTATGCAGTTATTGTGCTTAATGCAAGGACTGTGCTATAGCATTGCGCATCGTTGGCGCCGAATAGTTGCTCTTGCTATTATTTCTATTGGTATAGGGATAATAAGTGCCACGATGTATTGCATGTATCGTTCACTTTGTTCCATTATCGCCACGTATCGAGTGATAACCTATCCAACGCACGTCATTATTAATACTGATCAGATCTATTCTCCCCACATTAAACGGGTGGTACAGCAGGTACTTTCAACCGGTATTGCAGGCGCTAAACCATTAACGACATTAATTAATGAGGTTAAAGAGAGCTGTCCTCTGATAACCAACGTCATTGCGCGGATGCAAACACCACCATCAGTAATAATTGAGGTATCTGGTACTCAACCATTTTTATTACTGAATGATTATATGGTTCTTGCGTATGATCAACGTATTTATCCACGGGATTATTTTTCCCTGTATCATCTTGCGGAGTTACCTACTGTGCAAATACCATCCATTATTACCGGTGAGTTGGCAATAGCAGGTGATATTTTTACGCTGTTGCAGTCAGTGCCCAGTGATATTTTTGATAACTTCCATTTAACCTATCATAACGCACATACCATTATCTTAGAATCTAAAGAAAAGGTACCACCATATACCGTTATAGCTGATGTACATAGTATGAAAGATACAAAAAAAATCAGGATCATGGAGCAGCTGGTGAAGGTGATAACACCGCAGAAAACGCGTACATTAAAGAATCCATTATTTACGTTTGATATACGCTTTACTGATCGTATTATCGCTCGATCTGGTATGTTGCCACGGGGGGAGAAGTCACATGGCAAAAGTTATGCTTGATAAACATTGGGCTGCAATTGATATTGGTACCACCAAGATCTGTGTACTGATTGCAGGGCTCGATGCAACTGGTGCAATTCAAATTTTGGGGATGGGGCAACATCCTTCGTATGGTTTGAAAAAAGGGGTAGTCGTTGATATTAATACGACGATCGAGTCCATCAAAGCAGCACTTGTTTCAGCCCAATCAATGGCCGGTGTTACCGTAACGCGTGCCGCGATTGGTATTTCTGGTGGACATATTCAGTCGTATAATTCACACGGTGTGGTCGCAGTACGTCGCAAAGATGTAACGCAAGAAGATATTGATCGCGTGATCGATGCGGCAAAAGCAATCTCTATACCAGCTGATCGTGAAGTGCTCCACGTATTGCCACAATACTTTAAAGTGGATGGTCAAGAACTAATCAAAGATTCTCGTGGTATGAGTGGTGTGCGCCTTGAAGCACAAGTGCATATTATTACCGGCTCTATCGCCTCAGCAAATAATTTAATCAAATGTTGTGAGAGTGCGGGCGTTGTCGTGACCGATATTATTTTAGAGCAACTTGCGTCAGCCGAAGCAGTGCTCACCGATAGCGAAAAAGAAATGGGTGTCGGTATTTTAGATATTGGTGGTGGCACGAGTGACTTTGCGCTATTTAAAGACGGACGGATTCGTCATTCAAAAGTTATACCGGTTGCCGGCAATCATTTTACCAATGATCTTGCGATTGGGCTTCGTGTGACAGCAGCTGATGCTGAAATATTAAAGCGTAATTTTGGCTTTGTGTTTGAAGAAAAATATCTTGATATCGAACATGATGCTATTACCATTGATAACGGTTGTGGTGGCAGGCGTTCGATTGATACCTATGAATTGTATGAAGTATTAAATCCGCGTGCGCGTGAACTCTTCTCGCTCGTCATGGATGAAATTATTGATAACAATCTGATACGTCTTATGCCATTTGGGCTGGTAATCACCGGTGGTGGTAGTTTAATTACCGGCATGGCAGAGCTTGCAGCGGCAACATTTGATATGCCGGTGCGCATTGGTATGCCACACGATACGTTAAGCATTGGTCGTAATGGCGCAATTCCTGATATGCTGCGCAGTCCAATCTATGCCACGGCATACGGACTATTATTGTATACCGCAAAAGAGCACGATCTTACGCTTGCAAAAACGGTGCATGAGCCGCCGCTTGCAAAAATTTTTAAACGGATGAAATCATGGATATGTGATTTTGTTTAGGCGAGGATACTATTTATTAAAGGGAGTTTGGGATGGCAAAATTTAATTATAAGCAATATAAACATAATGACTGGCATGAAAAAACACGCGAATGGCATCAAGAAAAAGAAGCAGAGCGTACCATTGTTGCTGCAGAACACTATGTTGAAACTGAGCAGGTTGCGGCGCAAGAATCTGTAGCGCAAGCAGTTATCGATGAGATGGTAGCACAGCATGAAGAAAGTGCACCACTCCAGGCGATTGCTATGCCCGCACGTTCCGCACAACAAGATGCATTGTTTGAAGAAGTACATGCATCGATTAAAGTGCTTGGTGTTGGTGGCGGTGGTAGCAATGCCGTGAATAGCATGGTTGGTAGTGCGCTTGAAGGAGTTTCATTTATTATTGCAAATACCGATGCGCAATCACTGAAATTTTCTCCGGCAGAAACACGCCTACAAATTGGTATGAAAATAACTAAAGGTCTTGGTGCTGGCTCAAACCCTGAAATAGGGCGACGTGCTGCTGAAGAAGATCTTGATACCATCATGGAAAAAATTAGTGGTACTGACATTTTATTTTTAACCGCCGGTCTTGGTGGTGGTACCGGTACTGGTGCTGCACCGGTTATTGCACGTGCTGCCCGTGAAGCCGGGATCTTAACCGTTGGTGTGGTAACCAAGCCGTTTGGTTTTGAAGGCAAGCGTCGTCAAAAGCAAGCAGCAGATGCGATTGCGCAATTGCGTGAAGCAACTGATACGCTGATCGTGATTCCGAATCAAAAGTTGCTTGAAATTGCCGATCCAAAAATTTCGATGATCGATGCATTTGCGATGGCAAACAATGTGTTGTTGCAAGCTATCAAGGGAGTCGCTGACATTATTGTGCGCTCAGGTCATATCAACGTTGATTTTGCTGACGTGCGCTCAATCATGAAGGGCATGGGCATGGCGATTATGGGTACGGGCCGTGCATCAGGTGAAAATCGTGCGCAAAAAGCGGCGATTGCTGCTATCAACTCACCATTAGTTGAAGATGTTCGCATTGAAGGTGCTAAAGGTGTATTGATTAATATTACCGGAAGTCCTGCACTTGGCTTACATGAAATTAGTGAAGCTGCTCAAGTGATCTACGAAAAAGCCAGCGAAGATGCTAATATTATCCTTGGTTCAGTTATTGATGCAACCATGGGTGATGAAATTATGGTAACCGTTATTGCAACCGGTTTTGATGTGATGCCGCTTGCTGCAGCACAACCAGTGCAAACGAAAGCGCATACTTTTGCAAAGGCACCATTTAATATAGTTGAAATGCAAGCAAAGCAAGAAGCTGCTGAAGTTGTTGAGCAGGAAGCTTGCGAAATACTTGCTGAAGCTGAAAATAAAGAAGAAATTGGTGTTGCAAAACGTGCACTCGAAGAAGTTGCTGCAGAAAAACGTAACATCGTGTTAAAACAATCATTGGATTTAAATGACCTTGATACCCCAACGTTCATGCGCGAGAAGGTCCAGCAAGAAGGATCAGAACAGAAGTAATTTATTAGTGTGGTTTGGCGATCAAGCCAATGCGCTTGATAAGTCGAATCTGGTATTACTCCAATCATCGGGTGCGCACTTGTATGAGGTGATGCAAGCTGCGCACTGCATTTTTCTAAATCAAGTACATGGTACGGATATTCATATTGTTGATCAACATATTATTCACCAAGATGCTTTGCGTACTTCTTTACGCTCACCACGTACGGCTTGTACCCCATCTAGTTCTTACTTTGAGTTTACCGGTGATATTCTCATCACTAATCAACCCTCAATAGCTTTGGGTATTCTTACCGCTGATTGTCTCCCCATAATTCTTTATGATCCTAAAAAACAGGTTCTTGCGGCAGTTCATGCCGGCTGGCGAGGGACGTATAACGAAGTGGTCAAAATCGCCGCGCAAAAACTTCATGACGATTTTGGGGTGTTATATAGCGATCTATTGGTCCAGTTTGGCCCCGCGGCCCGTTCTTGCTGTTATGTGGTCCAAAAGGACCTGGTAGATCAATTTCAGGCGAAATTTCCTCAATCACCAGGTATAAACAGCCAGGAACCCCATTTTACCCTGGATATCCCTGCAATTAATGCCCACCAGCTCCAAAACTTAGGTGTTTTTCCTGA
>CAYPYR010000039.1:0-1609 GCA_964415095.1 uncultured Pseudomonadota bacterium
AATAGTACACCAGTACAAGGTGAGAGCATTTTCTACACATTGACCGTCACGAATAATGGCCCATCAGGAGTTAATAATGTGTCAGTGACCGATGTATTGCCCGCTGGTGTTACGTTCCAATCAAGCGTGGCAACACAAGGTAGTTATAATAGTGGCACCGGCATTTGGAACATAGGCTTTATGGGTGCAAATACTGCGCAGACATTAACGATCAATGTTACGGTGAGCGGTGGGGTGGGTCAAGCGGTTACTAACATTGCAACGATCAATGAAAACGATCCGTATGTTGTTGATCCATATACGAACAATAATAGTGCGCAAGTCACCTTCCGTATTATAAATCAAACAGATTTATCCATTACTAAAACGGTTAGTAACAGTACGCCTATCGTTGGTGAAAGTATTTTCTATACATTGACGGTTACTAATAATGGACCATCAGGGGTTAACAACGTAATCGTTACGGATCAATTACCTGCTGGCGTCACGTTTCAATCAAGCGCGGCAACACAAGGTAGTTATGATAACGGCATCGGTTTATGGACTGTTGGTTTCATGGATGCAAACACTTCGCAGACATTAACGATTAATGTGATCGTGAGTGGTGCGGCGGGCGAGACGGTTATTAATACCGCAACAGTTACGGAAAACGATCCGTATGTTTTTGATCCATATACGGGTAGTAATAATAGTGCGCAAGTTGCATTCAGCATCATTAATCAAGCAGATTTAGTCATTACTAAGGCGGTAAGTAATAGCACACCAATGGAAGGTGAGAGCATTTTCTATACGTTGACCGTGACTAATAGAGGACCATCAGGTATCAATAACGTAACGGTAAGCGATCTATTACCATCTGGGGTTACGTTCCAATCAAGCGTGGCAACACAAGGTAGTTATAATAATGGTACGGGCATATGGACTATTGGTTTTGTAGATGCAAATACTACGGTAACATTAACCATCAACGTCACGGTGAGTGGTGCACTTGGTGAAACCGTTATTAATACCGCAACCGTTATAGAAAACGATCCGTATGCTTTTGATCCATACACCGGTAGTAATAATAGTGCGCAGGTTGCATTCCAAATAATTGATCGAGCACATTTGATAATTACTAAAACGGTAAATGATAATATGCCTATGGAAGGAGATATTATTTTCTTTACCATTACGGTGACAAATAATGGACCATCTGGTGTTGATAATGTACAAGTGAGCGATGTATTGCCAAGTCAAGTTACGTATCAAAGTAGTGTTGCATCACAAGGAAGTTACTCACCAGGAACTGGTATTTGGGATATTGGCTTTATGCCAGCCAATACGGTGCAGACGTTAATTATTAATGTGCAAGTTAATATGTTTACTTCTGGTTCAAGCTTTTTAAATACGGCAATCGTTTTTGAAAATGATCCGTACGTGATTGATCCGTATAACAATAGTCATTCGAGTAGTGTGCTCGTGACGGTTGTGTTTAATCCATATTCTGGCGTGAATTTTATCCAGGGTGGTAGTCATCTGTTCTGGGAAATTAACGGACAAAATGTAACTTCTTGCGGAACATTTGCCAACTAATTATTGGTTCTTATAGTTATTGATTAGAATGTTT
>CAYPYR010000039.1:1709-8265 GCA_964415095.1 uncultured Pseudomonadota bacterium
TCATCAAAAAATCTGTTTATGTCTTGAGTATTTATTAATTATATTTAATATTAGAGATATAATATCCACTGCGCCTACAGTTTCAAAAACTGCCAAAACTTTTTGATCTCAGTCATAAGATAGAAACCAAAAAATAATACATTTTTACCAAGGGACACTATGTACTACCATCTAATACTTTTTTTAATAATATATTCATCCTGTATTATAGCTGCTGGTGATGAAGTGGCATTGCGCTTGCTAGGTACGAAAAGAAATTTTTCAAATGAATCAGTGTCAGGACCTATGGATTATAATGCGGCTAAAAAAATTCTAACTCATTATAGATGCAATATATCAGGTGCAGACTATGCGTTGGTGCAAGTTATTAACGGTGACTTATGTTTAGAAAACGAACAAGCAAGTATTGTACTCGAAAATAGTGCTGACGTAATGCCAATTGGGTTTAAGATAGAAGAAAATACGATTGTAAGTGGCTGTGCTAGAAAATGGGATTTTGAAGGTAATGAGGTTGCTTGGCATAACGAAATTCCGGATGAGCCTAGTCAAAGCCAGGTCGATGATCAAGCTGAATCATACGATATAGTCGATTCTCAATGGAATCTCATCAAGAAGAGTTTTGCGCATATGACGCCAAAATGTCGCGCAACGCTTAATGCTATATTGTATTTGGTCAAAGATGAGACGGCAACATTGTCTGGAGCAAATGAACGTTATAATATAAAATTGAAAAGTACTTTGCGAGATAATTTTAAAAGATGGTGCGATGAAGGACGATGGGATACTTTATATAATATTTTTAAAGATTCTCCATTGGAATCAAATAGAGCGTTTGCTAACACTTTAGATTACATTATCAAAAATCAAGATTCATTAAAGAAGAAATTTGCATTGAAGACGATACGAAGATAATCGATCATCCAGAAAAAACTTCAAAGGGCTGCGTTAATTGCAGCCCTTTATTATTTAAAATCGTTTGCTTGCTTTGCCATTACGAACTGAAAATCTAAAAAACTTTAGTAAGTAGCTATTATTTATATAGAGAGATTAGTATGTTATTGAACATGCTAATCTGTTTTTCTATCATCTAAAAAGTAGGAATCACACCAATAAATAAAATAATAAAACGAATGTTATAGGAAATAAGTGAAAAAAATATCATTGATTACGCAACATTTGCCAGTTTTTTTATTATTACTTTCGCTGCTTTTACCCTCAATGCTATTTAGTATCAAAAAAGTAAGTCATGATGCAGTACGCGAAGCTTATATAAAACGTTATGGTGGCAAACGCGTTATTCCTGCATTGGACGATGAACGAGAATATCAAGGGAGTGGTAAAAGAAATTTTTGTCGCTATGAAGGTTGCCAAACAACTATGCATGGACAAAATAGAGAGGATCATGAAAATACACATCTAAAGCAGAAACCATATTGCTGTTTACTGTGCGGTTTTCTGACATCCTGGTTTCAACGAATAAAATCACATATTAAACGTCATAACGTTGAACCTGAAAACGATGTGCAATATTGCATTTTGCTTGAACCACGCTTTATTAAAGATTTGTCCCAGAAAATTGTATATTGTGATCCGAGTGAGAAAGAAGGCATAATCTTAAACGACTCGCGAGGGCTTGATCTTGCAAAATTTTCTATAAATCCTGACGGAATTTTTGTGTACACTGATGAGAGAGAAACGCGATCTTGGGCTGGTATCTCTCATCATGAAAATATACACTTAGAACAGGGAAAATATTGCTGTTTAGTTTGTTTTGTTTTGTTATCAAGTCGTGCTGATATAAAAAAGCATGTTAGAAAGCATGAATTTATAGATACTGAGCATGAAAACAATGATCAGTATTGCATTTTAGATGAACCGTGTTTTATTAAAGGGTCTGAAAATATTGTATATTGTGATCCAAGTGAAAAAAAAGGCATCTTCTTAGAAAATTCAAGCGGTCTTAATCCTGTACAATTTTCAATAAATTCTAATGGGATTTTTGTGTATACGGATGAGATGGAAACGCATTGTTGGCAAAAAAACGGTAGAGCTATTATTCTTGAAGTAGCTTCGGATGGATCTTATAAGTGTCCCTATTGTGCATCCAAAAACCGAGATTTAAATTATTTTCTTTCGTTCCATCTTGGTGCAAAACATCCAGATCAGTTCGTGAATTAAACAGCGATTTTTTCGATCGCACCCATTCGACCCTTCGTCAGGCTCAGGACAGGCGCTGCTCACCACGAGCGGGAAAAAGAACAGTTCATGAGCTGACAAAAAAATTAACAAAAAAATCGAACATACAATATTTATTAGTGTGAGAGAGAAGGGCTGCGTTTATTGCAGCCCTTTTTAATTAAAATCGTTTGCTTGCTTTGCCATTACGCACATCATCATAACGCTCGGCAACTTTGTCCCAATTAATATTTTTCATAAACGCTGCAATGTAGTTGCCACGTCCGCCAGCACGATGATCAACCATATAGGCATGTTCCCAAACATCCATGACAAGAATTGGTTCAAAGCCGGCAATATTACCATTTTCATGTTCGGCAATAAAGTGGTTAGTCAATGCACCATTGATCGGATCAGCATACAAAATTGCCCAGCCTATGCCGCGTGTTTTGCCAGCTGCTTCAAAGTTTGCCTTCCACGCATCATAGGAACCAAATGAGTTTGTGATTGCTTTTAAAAGTTCACTACGTTGTGGTGCTTCATCGCCCGCTTTTAAATTACCAAAATAGTATTCATGCAAGACCATGCCGTTATATTCAAATCCACGGCGGCGGCGGCGGTCAGCAAAAACAAGTGAGTCTACCTTGCCAGCGAGTGTGAACTCGTCAAGCTCTTTATTGAGCGCATTTACTTGATTTACATATCCTTTGTAGAGCGACCAATGGTCAGTAATTTGATCATTCGAAATATCAAGAAGATTTTGTGGCATCAATTCATCACGTACGGTGTAAATCATAACTATCTTTCGCGTAAAAGTTTTAGCAACATAAAAACGTTACTACTTTTGTAGTTATGAAAGCATTATGCAATTTTGGAAAAAAATCAATCGAGCAATGATCGAAAAAATGCTGCTTCTGCTGCAGGATCTTGCGCATAAATAATTGCACGGCCAACTAAAATACCATCCGGTTTCAATGCGAGTGCACGTCCAATATTGGTACGGCTTAGATTACCCGCGATAAAGATTGGTACATCAGTATTGCCGCGTGTGGTATCCCATTCATCAAGAATGGAAACAATCTGTGCACTTTCATGGGGACGATGAAAGATGATCGTGTCAACACCAAGATTGCGTGCATCATGCGCCGATTGACCCATCGAGTATGAATCAAGTAAATCAAGACAGATCTTTTTTCTAAATTTATGCGCGGTTTGTGCCGCAGTAAAGATCGTTTCATTTGAAGTACCGGCAAGCACCGTAATGACATCGGCACCTGCTTCGGCAAAAAGGGTGACCGATTCTTCCGCACGGTCACAAATCTTTGCATCAGCAACAATTTCGTGCGTGGGAAATTGTTTACGAAAGCTGGTGATTGCCTTGACTCCCTCTTTAAAAAGCAGGAGCGGTCCAACCACTAAACCATGTGCATATTGTGCCGTATTTTGAGCAAGGGATAACGCTTCATCAAGACTTTTGACGTTGTATGCTATGTGCAACTTCATATAAACCTATTATTCGTTAAGTGGAAGCCGTTGTAAAATAGTATCTATGGGCATTGCATATTGAAAGCGCATTTCTTCAAAATAACGCCCAATATCAAGACTTGCGAGCATAATTTTGAGGTGATCGGTATTACCAACAACGAAAATATTTTCTGGCAGTGCGATATGAGGACTCTTACTGGTATAAAAGTAACCTTCTTGAATAAAAATATTTTTGGGGTTGGTCAATATAATTACCGTGTTTTGAGTAACTATATTATCATCAGGCAGTGTCCCCTGTTTTACTTTCCAATAGGGAAGTTTATCCTGCGGGGTAATCTTTTTGTATTGGAAAAGCTGGGCACTTTCTCGTTTTTGAGCCGGGATCGCTACTGCTTCAATGGTGTTTTTGTTCAAAATACGCATATCAAGCTGGGAACAAAGCAGCACATTGAGCATTTTGGCATCATGACCGGTTATAGGGAAAGTTATAATGCCGTTATCGTTGGAACAATCGATATAGCCATTGTAATATGCGAAAAAACCATTAACCTTTAAGTGGGGCAGCATTTTAGCAAGTTTTGCACGCGCAGCACCTAAATTTATGGCATGGGCTGATTTCTGGCAATACTTTGCACATAGTTCCTGCACAAAATCATCTATTTGGGCTGGTTCTTTGGGGTCATATACCCATAACGGTGGCTTTTGTAGTGATAATACTATATAAGGACGAGCAACAATAGTGCTTGAAAACGTGATTAATACGACGACTAGACGAAAAAAATATGATATTATCATTATTATCCCCTCTGGCAAAGGTATTTTTGCTATAAAATACCCGATACACTGAATATAGCAAAATAGAAGAATAAATAGCTATTGATTCGAAAATGGAAGTTAATTTCTATGGAAGTTATTATATGAGCATTACCAAACCGACCGACCAATTACTCTGGGATAATTTTGCCCAAAAGTTTAATCTTTCTACCACTCAGGTCGATCTTTTTAAAAAATATGCCGAGATGCTCGTCAGCTGGAATAAGGTAATGAACCTTACGACCATAGTTGATTTACGACGTATAATCAGTGATCACTTTACTGATTCATGTGTTTTACGCAATAATCTCGATTTTTCAACCATCAATGTGATATTAGATATAGGAACGGGCGCAGGCTTCCCGGGATTACCACTCAAAATTATGTATCCACACCTCAAAGTTATCCTTCTTGAAGTGAATCAAAAGAAACAGCGTTTCTTAAGTGCCGTGATTGATGAATTAAAACTTGACTCAGTTGATATATGTGGCCTTGATTTTAAGACCTTTGTTCGTAGCACTGATGCTCATATTGATCTTGCCCTTGCGCGAGCAAGTTTAGATCCCGCAACATTGATACGTATTTTTGGCGGTGATTCATCATATAAAAATGTTTTATTGGTTTACTGGGCAAGTAAACATTGGCAAGTCACCCAAGACGAGGCGCCATATATTATTGCTCAGCGTAGTTATACTATAGATAAAAAAAATCGCACGCTTGTATTTATGGGGCAAGAATGTAATGCCACATTATTAACGTAATAAGGGTTTTTTGTGAAATTTTCTCGCATATTAGGTTTTTCATTTGCTGTAATGAGTCTTTTCTTTGGTGCATGCCAACGTAAAAAAACTCCAAAATCTGCTGTTAGCATTTGTCCAGTTACCACTGCTATTGAAAACTTGTCGGTACCACGCTCAAGTGATAAAAAGAAAATAGTAATTTTTATGAGCCGTGGTGGTGGTGGTCATATCGCCGTATCCAATGCACTTAAACGCTACTTTGAGCCAGACTATGAAGTAAGCATCGTAAATATGGTTGCTGATGTACTTCCCTCACTTGATCCAATACGCATTGTGACGTTTGATCGTTATAATGGTGAAGATCTCTATAATTTCTTTTTAAAAAATCGATTTACGTGGTGTGCAAACAAGTTATGCATGCAGTATGGTGCATCGCGCATGCTATCATTGCATCGTGATATTGAACGGCTTACTGAAACATGTTTAAAAAATGAGCGTCCTGATTTAGTAATATCAGTCATGCCACTCGTGAACTCATCTATTTCAAAAGTTACCCAACGAATGAATTTGCCGTTCTTACTCATCACCAATGATTTAGATACCTCAAACTATATCAATGGTTTTGATGGTAATTTTGGTTCTCAATTTGTGTATACACTGCCGTTTGATGATCCGGCAATACGTGCCAAAATCACGAAAGCTAAAATTCCTGCTCAAAAATTAGCAATAGTCGGATTTCCAATACGACCGGATTTCTTTGAGCAAAAAAACCGTGAAAAAATCTGTAATGATTTTGGTATTCCGACCACTAAACCGGTTATCATGATTATGATGGGTGGCACAGGGTCTGATGCATCGTATCGCTACGTAAAACAGATTGCGAAGATGAAAATACCGCTGCACGTTATGGTATGTCTTGGACGTAATGAAGAGCTCGGAAAAAAAATTAATAAGATAAAGCGCAATCCAAATATTTCACTGACCACGATTGGGTTTACGGATCGTGTTTCAGATTTGATGGCGGTATCGCACGTATTGATTACCAAGCCTGGTCCGGGAAGTATTTCTGAAGCGCTCTATATGCAGGTTCCTATGCTGCTTGATTGTACGTCACGCGTACTTGCCTGGGAGCGATTGAACATTCCGTTTGTGGTAAAAAATGGATTGGGTGAATGTATTCATAGCTATAAAGAGGCACCGGGATTACTACTCAAATATCTTAATGATACTGAGTATTATAATGGTATTAAAAGACAACTTGCGCTCTTTCCTCAAGTGCGGAGCTCAGAAAAAATTCGTGCTATTGTTGCGGACTTGTTAAAAGAGTCACCGCAGCAAAGACC
>CAYPYR010000039.1:8365-9519 GCA_964415095.1 uncultured Pseudomonadota bacterium
CCCGTTTCTTTTTCATCTTTATCATAATCCATTGTTTCAGTTCACCCTTAAAACGAATAAGTGCATAATTCCCCTTAAGTCGTTTACCATCAAGATGCACTTCGATCGTGCCTTCTTTCATACACGTACTAAATGGCACCAGTTTATCATCATGATATTTAATATTTTCAAACGTGCCGCTATCCCAAATTTCCACCGTTCCTGCACCATACTCACCTTTTGGAATAGTTCCTTCAAATGAGCCATATGCAATTGGGTGATCTTCGGTTTCTATTGCTAGGTGCCGCTCTTTGGTCGTTTTTGGCGGCCCCTTTGGTAATGCCCATGATTTGAGCACACCGCCGTCTTCAAGCCGCAAATCATAATGTAAGTTTCGCGCATCATGTCGTTGTATGACAAACATTGGTTCTTTTTTTGGTTTAGTTTTTTTTACCGTGCCATTCGGTTCGCTTGTTTTGGTGAAATCGCGTTTTGTTTTATATTTTTTTAATGCATCTTTTTTCATAATTCTTTTCTCGCAAAAGTAAAAATAAGTTGGAAAATATAGGCTTTTTTTATATTATTAACCAGTGTAAAAACATATTCATTTAAAAATCTTACGGGATCCTAGCCATGATTCATTTACCATTATTGACCTTGAGTCTTTTATTATTTCCATTTTCGTTAAACGCAGTCAAAGATCCTAATAAAAAGATCTTGCGGCCACGTACTATAAAACGTGCTATAAAAAAAGAACCTTGCGAGAAAAAAACTATAAAGCCTAACGATGACACAAAAATTATTATTAACTGGCAAGGTCGTTCTTGGCGGGTGTTGCGGGGTAAAAAAGAAGCATCATGTCTGACATTACATGATGTCAATGATCCTACGATTAAAATAGCTCTTCGATACAGCAGTAGAATAAAAGACAAGCAAGATTTGTTAGTGAATGATGCAGGCCATTTGGCACTAAGAAATACTAATATTTATTGGGAAAATGATGGACGTCGATTGTTTTGTGATAATGAAATTAAAATAGAACCAAATACCGAAATTGATGAGTCAGCTTCAATTTTTGTACCAATTATAAATAATGATACTGATACGGACAATAGTTTCCGTACGCCATGGTTTCGGTCACATGGTCGTTATGAATATGTTAATTGTGATAATTT
>CAYPYR010000040.1:0-3455 GCA_964415095.1 uncultured Pseudomonadota bacterium
GTTTTATACCTAAATACTTAACTCGCAGAACAAAAATTAGATATATCACTAAGATTTCTATGCTGCGAGAATTACGCGTCAACTGCTTATAAGAACGCACTAATTCGGTCAAATCTTACATTCACCCCAAAAACGTGATATAGTAACCAATTATAAACTTAATTAATCATGCATATATTTTAGGAAACTTCATGGCGACTTCTGTCACTCTTGATACCATCGTTGCATTATGCAAACGTCGAGGATTTGTATTCCCTTCAGCAGAAATCTATGGCGGCCTTAACGGCGTCTACGACTTCGGCCCGCTCGGCACCCTATTACGTAAAAACCTCAAAGACGCGTGGCTCAATGACTTGCTTGCAAGTCCCTATGAAGTAGTATTACTTGATGGTTCAATATTGGGTTCAGAAAAAGTTTGGGAAGCCTCCGGTCACCTTGAAAACTTTACCGATCCGATGATCGATTGCCTTAATTGCAAAAAACGATTCCGTCCGGATGATGACAATATTGATATCAATCGTCCTTGCCCTTCCTGTGGCGTAAAAAATTGGACCGATGTCCGCCTGTTTCACATGATGTTCAAAACTGAGCTTGGCGCTATGGCAGAACGCGCAGCAATCGCCTACTTACGTCCAGAAACGGCACAATCAATTTTTATTAATTTCAAAAATGTCATGTCCAGCTGCCGTGTTCGCGTACCATTTGGTATCGCGCAAATCGGTAAAGCCTTTAGAAATGAGATTACCCCAAAACAATTCTTGTTTCGTATGCGTGAATTCGAACAAATGGAAATGGAATTCTTCACCCGACCTGAAGATGCCGCTCGTTTCTTTGATGAATGGATCGCGATTCGTGAGAAATTCTATGCCAAAATTGGTATTCGCAAAGAGGCAATTCGCATCCGTCCACACGCTAAAGAAGAACTTTCGCATTATTCTCGCGGCACGGTAGATGTCGAGTATCAATTCCCCTTCGGTTGGAAAGAACTTGAAGGTATCGCTAATCGTGGGGACTTTGATCTTTCCCGTCATAGCGAGTTTTCCGGCAAAGATCTTGCTATCTTTGATGAAGCTACCAAAACATCCTATGTACCACATGTGGTAGAAACCTCAGTCGGCGTTGATCGTCTTTTCTTAGTGACGCTCTTTGATGCCTATCGCGAAGATATGATTGAGGGCGAAACCCGCGTCTACCTTGCATTTCATCCGCGCATTGCGCCGGTTAAAGCGGCAGTGTTACCATTAATGAAAGCATTAGTCGAACCTGCTGAAAAGCTGTATGCCGTTTTGAAAAAAGCGGGCATTTCTACTCAGTTTGATGCTACCGGATCAATTGGTAAACGCTACCGTCGTCAAGACGAAATTGGCACACCATTTTGTATTACCTATGATTATCAAAGTGTTGAAGATAATACCGTCACGGTGCGTTATCGTGATTCGTGCAAACAAGAACGAATAAATTGTGATCAAGTAGTTGCGTGGATAATGCAACATCTTGATATGCCTGAGTAACCATTGAGTGTAAACCATGGGAAAACAACCGTTTAACGAACTGTCATTGGGACGTTTTATTGTTGGTTCGGTCATTTTTATTATTGGTCTTGGCACCGCATGCCTCTCATTACCCTGCGCGCGCCTTAAGCCAATGGCATTAATTGATCTTATATTTACGTCAACATCCGCAACCTGCGTAACGGGACTATTTACTATACCATTAGAACATTTTACCTTCTTTGGTAAGTGCATTATTTTAGCCTTGATTCAGATTGGTGGTTTGGGACTTATTACGCTCACACTCTTTATTGCATCACTGTTTCTTAATCTTGGCATGGCAACCAGTTTAATGGCAGGACAGTTGCTTGAATTTCGCGCATGGAGCCGCGTCAAAGAATTTTTAATGCTCATTTTTGGTATCACTATTTTTGCTGAACTGATCGGCACCGCAGTGCTGTACTGGCAATTTGGTGATATTCTCACGCCAGACGGACGGTTCTTTACGGCACTTTTTCATGCCATCTCAGCATTTTGTAGTGCCGGAATATCATTGTTTGATAATAATGTTGCAGTATTAAAAACGTATCCAATATCACTCATCACGCTCTCACTACTCATGCTAGCCGGCAGTATCGGTTTCTTTGTATGGCATGACGTGCTCACTATGATGCAAAAAGAATTGCAAAGCCTTAAGGGACATTTGATCCATTATCGCATGAGTCTGCATACAAAAATTGTATTGTACTCCACCCTGGTTATCATTACGCTCGGTACACTCATTATTTTAGGCATGGAATATAACGCAACACTTGCAACACTTGATACCGGTAATAAAATCATCAATGCTTTTTTTATGGCTATCTCAGCACGCGGCATCGGGTTCACCACTGTTTCAATCATCAGTTTAACACTGCCTGTATTATTTATTTTCATGCTTATTTTCTTTATTGGTGCAAGCCCAGGGTCTACCGGAAGTGGTATAAAAAATACAACCTTTGTCCTTTTTTCAGAAACTATTCTTTCTATCATGCGTGATCGCGAATCCGTAGAAATCGACGGACGACGCATCCCTCACGATCAAGTATATAAAGCGATCGCCATCGTCGCACTCGCAAGCTTTTGGGTTTTCCTGTCAACCTTTATATTGCTTCTTTCAGAATCAGCATTGCTCGCGAATGGTCAATATGGTTTTTTTGATATTCTTTTTGAAGCAGTATCTGCATTTGCTACCTGTGGCTATTCCACGGGGATC
Organism: uncultured Pseudomonadota bacterium; assembly: GCA_964415095.1. Lineage (GTDB taxonomy): Bacteria > Babelota > Babeliae > Babelales > UBA12411 > CAYPYR01. Next base: position 2,746 of record CAYPYR010000040.1, read on the forward strand.
ACCGCGCAATGCTCACCACTGGGTAAAGTAGTGCTTATAAGTTCTATGATTATTGGACGTGTTGGATCACTCACCATTGTTCTTGCAACAAGATATAGGCGTGAAAAAGTATTATATCAATATCCTGAAGAACGTATCATTATTGGATAGGGAAATTACATGAAATTTTGTGTTATCGGGCTTGGAACTTTTGGCTATCATATTGCAGAAACGCTTGCGCTGCATGGCATGGAAGTATTGGGTATTGATAGCAATGAGACAATCATTGCCTCTATTAAAGATAAAGTTACGCAGGCTATTTGCATGGCAGTAACTAATGAAGAATCGCTTCGCGCAGTTGGCATCGAAGAAATGGATACGGTCATTGTTTCCATGGGTGAAAATTTTGCGCAATCAATTCTCATCACCGCACTGCTTAAAAAGCATCTAAATATTCCATTTGTTATCGCGCGATCAATTAGCGATATCCACGAAGATATCCTACGTCTCGTCGGCGCTGATAAAGTAATTTCACCGGAACGTGAAGTTGCTATCAGGCTTGCAAATACTTTAAGTTTTCCTTTTATTGATGTCATTAGTGTTAATGAAGATTTCTCCATCAGCCAAATTCGTGCACCGCATGCTTTTATTGGCAAAACACTTGAAGAACTTGATTTACGTCGCACACATGGTATCACCTGTATCGGCGTTAAAAAAGGGGATGAAGTGGT
>CAYPYR010000040.1:3555-7297 GCA_964415095.1 uncultured Pseudomonadota bacterium
AAAAAAAAGAGCGAATTAAAAAAATTCGCTCTTTTAAATTTTGACGCTTAACGCAAACGACGTTAAATGCTCTCAATACGAACAACCGTAAATTGTTGACGATGTCCGTGCTTAGTGCGTTGTTTTTTGCGGCGTTTAAATTTGAACACAATAACTTTTGCTTCTTTATCATGTTTCAAAATGCTACCTTTTACGAGTGCGCCTTCTACAAATGGTGAACCTATTTCAAATGATTCTTCACCTGTCTTACGGAATAAGACTTCGGGAAAACTCACTGCATCACCAGCAACACCGTCTAATTTTTCTATAGCAACTGTTTTGCCTGGAACAACCTGATATTGTTTGCCACCGGTTTGAATAATGGCGTAGATCTCAGATACAGGCTTTTGTACTTTATCCATACCGCGTATAACCTTTCAAAAGCTCTTAAATCAATGAATGTATTGTTTAATCTATCCTAAATTGCGTAAATAGTCCAGAAAGGCGCATTAAAATGGCAAATCATCCTCAAATGGTTTTTCGTCACTGAATGGCACTTCGCCCATATCAGAAATCGAATCTTGAGAAGCCATACCACCAAACCCACCAACTGGTGCTGAACGTTTGACTGCTTTTGGAGCGGCTGCTTGCGCTGCTGGACGGAATTCTGTTTCAGTTGATTCTGCTTCTGCGTCATCTTGTGCACCAGAACCAAGGAAGGTAACACGATCTGCAACAATTGAGTGCTTGCTGCGTTTTTGTCCATCTGGGTCTTGCCAGGTATCATACTTGAGGCGACCTTCGATCAAGACTGAACGACCTTTGCTGAGGTATTGCTTGCAGCTTTCTGCTTGTTGGCCCCACACATCAATATCAATAAAGCAAACTTCTTGGGTGTTTTGCCCGGTCTGACGATTTTTAAATTGACGGTTGGTTGCAACCCCTAAACGGCATACTGCTTGACCACTTTGCAGCTGTTTATGTTCTGGATCGCGGGTCAAATTGCCCATAATAATGATACGGTTATAACTTGCCATGGCGAAAAACCTTTCCCTAAAAACAAAAAAATTGGACGAATTTACTAACTTAGATATGTGATCTATGCTAGCAAAAAACGTCCAATTCTGCAAAAAATGATGTAGATCATTTTATTTTATGAGAGCTTACGCTGCGCTTTCTGCAAAAATCCATTTGGTTGCAAGGGTCGCAAGCGAGCCGATTACCAAGATTTCAGTTGTTCGGTACACGGTACCAATGATCTTATCTGGTAAGTATGTTTGAGCATATTTATTCTGTTGCATGTACCCAGGAACATTGCCCATACCTGGTTGCCATACATTAGTTGGTGGTACACTTGATACTTGATCACCCTGCCATAAGCGATATAATCGTTGCATTGAAAGTGCACCAAACCCAGCAAAAAGTGTCGCAAAGCAGGCCGTATTTTTTATACCCATGCGTCCCCACGTTAATGCAAAGTTCTTAGCAGCATCACCCATGTTAACACCAATTGCTGATAATCCATCGGCAAGCCAACTAACTGAACCAGTTAACGCCGGTGTTATTTTTCCGGTTTGATACATCTGAGCAATTAAAATTAATGCTGGTATACCAATAATAGCTAACCCTGCATAGCTTCCTTCGTCTCCTTCATGAAACGGTAATCGAAGGCCACTATTAATTTTATGCATTAAACGAGTAAATGATTGTTTAAGTACTGAATAGATCGGCAATGCTTTCTTAACATTATTCTCATCATGATCGACACAAAATGTATCAAATGCGCTTAAACAGGCAAGACCAATCAGACCATACATAACGCGTTCTTTACGCCATTCTTCTACACATATAGTCGTATCAATTGCATCTTTACTGGTACGCCAGGTATCAATTGCTAATACTAGTGCTTTTTCCATACCTGATTTCGTTGAAGCTATTAATACTTTTGTTCCCGTAGCAAGATTTCTCAACGCCGGCATAACCGTTTTATTTTTCCATGCTTCTTGATAATCGGTAATATTAGATTCACAAAAAGCTTTTTTAAATGCTGATAATGATTCTGCAGTACTTTGATTTGCCGCTATGTGCACTTCAACAGTCTTACCTATTTCTTGCGCTAGCTCAAGAGGAACACTAGCCGCTGTTGGCTGAGCTGCACCGATTGCTATAACGGTATGCAATCCAAGTGCACCAGCACCGGTTGCTAACGCTGTTTTACCTAACGTTACTATACGGTTTTTTGTACGTGTTAAAAAACCTGGATTATCTATATTGTATTTATAAGTATATGAACGTTGTACTTCAACAGGTGCTACCTGCGTAGTAAAAATTACACTCAATAATAATACACCTGCGCGCAGGCGATTTTGAACTGATATCATGGATTTTTCCTCCAATTAAATCTATTTTTTGCATAAATATCTCATACCTCAATTCTCAGGTATGTATAATAAGTTATAACAAATAGAAAAATACCGTCAAATGCCCTGGCAAAAACTACACATTAATGCGGCAAATGTTTTCAATATGTAACAATTAGTGGGAATTTTGGTCAGTCAGGACCTGTTTTATAGCTAGAAGCTGGGTACAAACCTGGGAATATACTGGATCATGAGTCAAATAAGCCTGATAGAGCGCACAAGATGCGGGAACAATCTTTCCGGGGGTGCAGTTACCCTGAAGAAACTCAGGGAAGACTGGGGCAGGTAAAAAAAGGTTAGGCAAGGCCATGCATCGTATTGATACCAAAGACTTGGCAATATTGTAGGTTAACCAGGAGGTTTTATAGAGCACTATGGTGGGAATTCCCAATAACGCCAGTTCGAGCGTCACTGTACCGGGCTTGGAAAGCGCAATAATACATTCTTTGAGGGCACGATATTTCTGAGTATGATCACCATCAATAATAGTAATGCGAGAACGCAGGTTACTCAATCCCGCTCGACTTAATGATGCCTCAAGTAGATCACAACTTATAGTCTCTGCGCGAGGGATCACAAAAGTAACGTCAGGAAGTGTCACGATCAGTTGTTTAATGATCGTCGCATACAGTGGTATTAAAAAAGAAAGTTCTGTTACGCGAGAACCTACAATAAGTGCAATCGCCGGCTTTTTGGGCACTACTTCTTTGGCAACTTCTAATATTTGTTCCAAAAAGGGATAGCCATACCAATGCACGGTAAGACCGCGCTTTTGATACCAGGATACTTCGAACGGATAAAGCACCACGATCGCATCACATTTTTTTAGTGTTTTGAGCCGCCATGCACCCCATACCCATAATTGCGGTGGTGCAAGGTAGGTTACTATACAGGTCGGCAATAGTTTTTTAATTTTTTTGAGCAAGCGGAGATTAAACCCGGGAAAATCAACCAGAATGATCTCGTCATACTGTTCTTTTATTAAATGATTGAGTAATCGCGTCATGTACTGAAGCAGAAACGGAATTTTTTTTACAATCTCAACTATGCCAACACAATTGAGCTCTTCCATGCGTCCATAGAACTGAACGTTCTGTGTTTGCAAAAAATCACCGCCTACCGCAGTAACTTCAAGCACATCTTTCTGCGCTCGTCTACGCGCAAGATACCATGCAGCAAGTTTATCGCCAGAAAGCTCTCCGGCAAGTATAAAGATTTTTTTCATCGCACACTCATAGTTGATTATGTACTTATGCCGAAAGCAGCGGATCTTTACATATATTATTTTTCAGCTGCGTCGCAACCGTTACTTGTGACTCAAGCTGGCTTTTGGTTTCTTGCAG
>CAYPYR010000040.1:7397-8988 GCA_964415095.1 uncultured Pseudomonadota bacterium
TGTTGGAGGAATGCTCTTTATTGCACCATAATTAAAACCGAAGCATACGAGAAATAATAATTTTTTGTTCATAATACAATACCCTCTTTTATATACATTACTATCATCAAAAAATATATGTTTAGTGTACGTGAAATTATTTTTTTTGAGGAGATAAAAATATAAAAGGGTTAAGCACCGTCATCAGAATCATGGTTTGTCTGAGCAGCACGTTTTAACCATAAGTTTTTAAGTTTATTGCCTGCACTCGCTATTTTATCACGTTCACTACAGACGTATGCGCCAGCTGCGAATACTGCAATTGGTGCTACAATACCAACTAATTTACATGTAGGATTTGCTTGCCATGACTTTTCAGGATTTTCGCTATCATAAAAAATATCACGAAGTGATGTAGCATAATCAAGACAAGTATCAGCAAAATTGTCTGCTTGATGAACGGCACTTGGCACCCAACCCCATATTGTGGCAAAAAAGGTTTTTGGATCTTTAATTAATGCGCGGATTGCCTGTTTAATTGGGTCTTGAAGCAATATAAGTAATATAATTGTAACCACACAAGTAAATGTAATGTGTTGCATAGCTATCTTACAATTAAGTACGCGATTTTCTCCTTGCAAGTCTCCAATTTGTTGCGAAGAATCTTTGAGTAATTCGTATAATTTTTTATTATAAATATCTTGATCCGCAATTCGTTCTACGCAAGATGCTATACAATTTTTTTGCACTGCAATTAATTCTTTGTCAGCTGCAATCCATCCTTGCTGAGCTTCGCTTATTTCTTTATAAGCCTTAATTTGTTCTTCGCGATTTTCAATTTTCTTTTTATTATTTTTAATAATTTTTTTAAGGTTATTTACTAATTCTTCAAATGCATGCAATCTGCTATCATCATTAAGTATATTTCCTGTATTTTCAATAAGCTGTTTTCGTGCACCATAAGGTAAGCACTCTATTTGTTCATAAATGCTCTGAGCGCCAGAAAAACTAATATTTCTACTAGTACAAAGCCTTCTAATGTGTACAATCGATTCTGCTAAAAACTTCTGTGTTAATTCTTCTTTCGTTAAATCAACATATTTAACAGCTCTCTGTCTCGAGCGCCTTGCATTCCTTCGCTGATTTTGATGTGTATTTTCTTCTTTACCATTTCTTCCAACGGCATTCATACAACTGCCCAAAATAATAAACTCCATGAATAAGAATCCAATGAACCATGATCGCCAAGTTAAGCTTTTACACATAATCAATTTTTTCATAGTTCCTCAAAAAGAATGCTCAATATTCAACAACGTATAAACAAAAATATTGCGTTTTGCTTCTTAATGTATATTGCTTTAAATTATGTGCAATTTCTTTGAACATTCTAGGTGATTATTTTTTTTGAGGAGAGATTAAAATATAAAAAGGGCTAAGAAAATTCTTAACCCCTTTTATAAAAAAATTAATTAAACGTTTTATTATTCTCTATCATATGACGCTTCACCATCATCAGCAGCAGCACCCTCGCCATCCTCAGCAGAATCTTTGCTATCCTTAGCGGCATCTCCACCAACTTCAGAATCATCTTTTGATTTTGGTGTACGCTTTG
>CAYPYR010000041.1:0-8728 GCA_964415095.1 uncultured Pseudomonadota bacterium
ATTTTGTATACACTGACTCAATCAATTTATAACAAACGACCCACATTATGAGTAACGGTAGCCAAATAATACTATCTACTAGGGAAGATTTATACTTATGATAATTTTTTATTTGCTTAGACATAATGCAAAATCCTATATAATTTAAGATAAAATTTTGTTTTGTTTAAATTTATTAATTATTTTAGATGATTTTGAGAAAAATATGCATCCAAGCTTTGCATTGCTTTTTTTATTAAACCTTAATCATGAAATTCTTTTATTAAAAAGAACTAATACCCCATTTTGTAATCAATGTTACTGTTTACCTGGCTCAGAGATTGAAACTCATGAAACAGCACGTCAAACGATAAGTAAAGAAGCTCAAAATATTCTAGGGATAACCATACAACAATCTGATCTTAATTTTGTACATGTTATGCACAGAAAATGCAATGACCCGGAATTTTTTGCCTGTATATTTAAACCTTTGTCCTGGCAAGGCGTACCAACCCTTACCTCAAAAGAAAAATATGATGAGTTACAATGGTTTCCGCTTGATAGCTTACCAAGCAATATGGTACCTGCTCACCGTTATGCTATTGAACAAATAACGCACCATAAAAAATACTCCGAGCATGGATGGGATCAGTATGAAAATAAATTATCTACTATCAACGCTGATTGTTTATTTTGTCAACGTTCCAATAATAAAGACTTAATTGCAGTCGCTCGATTTAAACATTGTATTGTACTTAAAGATAATTTCCCCGTGTCACCCGGACACGTTCTGATTATGTCATATCAGCATTTTGAGCATTGGTTTGAGGCACCATTAGAAGTACAATATGATATTATCACAGCGATTAATGAAATCAAAAAAATGCTCGATACCGAATATCATCCCGATGGTTACAATATTGGTATGAATTGTGGTCAAGCTGCCGGACAGACTATAATGCACTTGCATGTGCACCTCATACCGCGCTATACCGGAGATATGGAAGATCCCAAAGGTGGCGTACGAGGCGTTATACCATCTCAACAAAAATATTAATTATATTTATAGATGAGCATCCGATTTAGATTGAAGAGAATGCAGGAGAGAAACATTTGATCATACCCAAAAATTTCTTAAAATTTGACAAGTTTCAAGAACAAATTATACGATAAATTCACGTTTGTTCGAAAGGAATTCATGATTGTTCGCAAGATTTGGTTTTTAGGGATTTTTCTCTTGTTTGCTTCTCAATCTCTTTGCGCAACACCCCTTGCAGAACAATTCAAACAAACAGGTTACGTAGAAATTTGCAATAATCAGCATGGAACATTAACATTTGATGCGCTTTATGCATGTTTTGATGTACTCATTACATTTCTGCAAACAAATCCTGCTTGGTCACAAAAATTATACAACGCAAAAGAACGTTTTATCCGATCAAAAGATAGAGCGTATTACTCTACTGACGTTTTTGGTTTCTACGACGAATCGAAACGAGCCGGCAGAAATCAGATCGCGTTCTATTATTCGATTCATTTCCATGAATTTATTTACGCTAATTTCTCAGAATTTAAGCAGGTTCCCGAAATCATCAATTTCTTTGAAGCTTGTTGTGAGATTCAAAAACCATACGGAGATCTATTCGATGAGACTGCAGCTGCGTTAGGTTTAAAAATGATTTTCTCATCGCACTATAATCATCCCCCTATTCTCTTTAAGGTTATCAAATATCTTCCTTCTTATAGTGCCACCAGCCCTCATTATGATGGTTCCGCCTTTTCTCTTTTCCTCGATAGCACGGACAACCAATCACTGCTGCTTTCTTCGTATAAATCATCATTCACGATCAATGATTTTTATTCCCCGATAAGAAAGTTTTCTCGCGAGCATAATCAAAATTCTATCTTACTCATTCCCGGAGCCCATCTAACAGAATTTTCCATCCACCCTACTCCGCACGTTGTTGTACAAAGTGGCACAACTCGCTATGCCACCATTGCATTCGCCATGAGACCTAACTACATTCCTCAAAAAACCGAATTATCTTCCCTTCCAAACCTTAAGCATTGAATAATTTTTTTGCACACAATATGATGCTAAAAAAGGGATGATACTAAAAAGTAGTTATATGATGCTAAAATAATTATAGGTTTCACATGCTCAAATTCAAATATTTGATTTTTCTTTTCATCGCACATTCTTTGCTTTTCATACCACATTCTTTGCATTGTTTAACAACGCTCACGGTAACCCTAAGCTCAGATAATGATCCGGGTGGCTTTGGAGATATAGGCGATCTGAGATATTGTCTGAATACCATGAATCAAGATCTCAATACCATACCTGACGATTATGCGATTGCTTTTGCATTTCCAATGACTATTCAACTCAATGGAATTCTTCCCATTATTAACAATTCTCCAAATCCGGTGAATATCACCATTGGTAACTCAGGCTCTATTCCTACCGTCATCATTGACGGTAACAGTGGTGCGTATAGCGGATTTTTCATCCCAATGGGAAATGTGACCATCCAAAATATGATCTTTCAAAACCTAACTGCACAAGGAGGCACGGGCGGAAACGGCATTGCCGGCGGTGGTGGCGCAATGGGTGCCGGAGGAGCCATTTACGCACCTCAATCTTTTTTAAATGGTTCGAATCCTTCAATCACTTTGATTAATGTATCCATAAATAACTGCGCTGCAGTTGGTGGCAATGGCGGAAGTTGCTTAGACATTCCTTTTACCGGCAATGAGGGTGGAGCCGGCGGCGGTGCGATGTTTGCGGGAAATGGTGGTTCTATTACAACCATGGGAAGCACAGGAGGAGGAGGCGGCGGCGGTTTAGGTAGCAATGGTGGCAACGTCACGCTTTCGACCGATGACATACTCGGTGGTGGCGGTGGCGGTGGCGGCGGTATTGGCTCTCGCGCAAGTATAGGAACACCTACGAATCTGGGTAATGGTGGTTCAGATCAGGACCCAGGAGAGGATGGAAATGGTTATGGTCTAACGATTAGCGCTGGTTCCGGAGGCGGAGGCCTTATTGGAGGAAGCAATGCAGGCGGTGGCGGCGGAGGAGCCGGTACACCATCTGGCGGTGGCGGTGGCGGAAGCGCCGGAGGATTAAATGGATTGCAGCCCCAAGGTTCTATCCCACCTGGAGGTGGTGTGATTCCCTCTGGTGGAATTGCAACTGATGGTGGCGGTGGCGGTGGCGGTGGCGTCCCAACCACGAGTACTACTAATAATGTTGACGGACAACCGGGGAGCGGTGGCTATGCTAGTGGTGGGGGAGGTGGCTCTGGCACGGGCGCTTATGATACAGGTTATACGGTACAAGGCGCATCAGGAGGAGTTGGCGGCGGCGGCGGTGCCGGTGGTGCCGACCAATCTGGTACGACGCCAGCAGATGGCGGCAATTCTCTTGGTGGCGGTGGCGGTGGTGGTGGCGGACCCTCTAATGGCTCTACTGCCTTGGGTGGAAGTGACATAGGAAATCTCGGTGGCGGATCAGGTGGTGACGGTGCCAACACCTTAGGATCGGACATTGGTGGCGGAGGTGGCGGCGGAGGAAGCGCTCTGGGAGGAGCTATCTTTGTGGATAGCAATTTGAATTTTACGGTGCAAGCATTTTCGGGAATTCCAACCACATTCAATACATCAAACACTATCGTCCAAGCAGGAATTCATGGATCTGGTGGTCCAGGAGGTACTGATGGCACCGACGGATCAGCATTAGGAAATAGTATTTTCCTGCGCACCGGTTCTTCTCTTACCTTCATGGCACAGGATACTGGTGATCTTTTGACACTCGGTGATCAAGTCGCGTTTACTGATGATACAAGTTTCGGCACCGGAGGAACAAGTGTCTTTGTCAGAGGAAATGGCACGGTGATTTACAATGGAACAACTAATTATCAAGGGACTATCTCGATCAACAATGCGAATTTCAACGTAAATGGACTGATTGATGCTGCATCAATTTCCGTTTGTAGAAACATTAGCTTTAGTCCACAACGAGGTACACTGAGCGGTGTTGGGACCTTAACTGGCGATGTCTTTGTCAATTCCGGAACGATCTCTCCCGACGCTGGAGGAACACTGTCTCTTGGTAGTTTATTGCTAAATTCAGCAGATCTTGGCAGCCTTGGTAGTCTCGTACATATCGAAATCAATTCTGGCGGCACATCTTTAGTTTCCGTTACCGGAGCTGCATCATTAGCAGGTACTTTGGAGATCGACTTAGATCCAAGTGCCATACCGGGAACCTACACTATTCTCACGTCGTCGGGCATTACTGGCACTTTTGATTCCGTCACTTTTACGGGAAGAACTCCAATTTATTCGCTCTCTTATCTACCGATCGGAAGTCCTACATTTGTACAATTTGAGTTCTTAGGCTATCAATACGTTCAGCCAAGCATGTTGTCATGGGAGATAGCGGGAGCTACGGATTCTGCATCTTCTATTAATGTTTCGTAATAAGAAATACAACTAATCCATCACGGTAAATAAATTATTGAATATTTACCGTGATGAAAAGAAAATTGCAACGGTATTAGATTTTTTATGCCACCAGATTTTTTTTTCGAGAGCACGATCGGGTTTGAGTCAACAAATAAAGAATTTAATCGTGCTCAGGCCGAGCCTTTGCTACAAAAATCTTTTTTTAGCAAAGGCTCGGCCTGAGTGAGACTTTAAGTATTTTTCAAAATCTATTGCTTGGCGTTCACTCTTAAATGCTAAGTACATTACTAATTCCCAGGGTCTATATTTATCGGTATGGGATGTTGTGCCAGCATTGTGGTTAGATAATCGTTTTTTTAAATCGTTAGTATGACCAAAATATATTTGATCTGGATCGTTAATTGAGTGAATGATATAGACGTAATACATAAACAATTTATTAACTGGCCTGCTAGTCCATGCTTCGCTTATCCGGGGCTTCCGCCTCGGCAAGCTACGCAGGACAGTCTTCGCTAACTTGTTCTATCAATATTTCATTTAAATTAATTGGCCCGCCAGGCGTAGCTACATTTATGTAGCGAAGACTGGTGTGCCCGACAGGACTCGAACCTGTGACCTACGGATTAGAAATCCGTTGCTCTATCCAACTGAGCTACGGGCACGGGTAAGAAAAAAGAATGCTTAAGTGAAAAATGGTCGGGGCGGTCAGACTCGAACTGACGACCCCTCGCTCCCAAAGCGAGTGCGCTACCAACTGCGCCACGCCCCGACATAATTTTTTTTGATTGGGGTGAACGACGGGGATCGAACCCGCGACCACCAGAACCACAATCTGGCGCTCTACCGACTGAGCTACGTCCACCATGCCATTTCAATGGTTCTTCCTAAGAAGAGACATTTGAAATTATAAAGCCTTTCTCTGAAAAATCAACGATTTCCTCATATTTTTTTAAAAAAGGTATTTTTTACCTATTAGCCACTTCTTTAAGCTCTTTAATCCTAGTTCGTGCCAGACCATGATTCGGCGCATGCATAACATAAATTTGTGAATGGGCAATATCAGGCTGCCAGCCATAGGAACAGGTTTTTTGATTGCTAAATAATTTATAAGCCATTTTACCCACAAAACAAACGATGCGTGGTTTGTATCGCGTAATAGCATTGAATATGCGTACTCTTCCTGGAACAGCATCGGGTGATTTAACTTCTGCTGCAGTACGTGTGGGATTGTTAACCACATTTAAAAAACCAAATTTATATTTTTCTTTAAACGCATGCATAAAAAGATTTTTGAGCAAGCGATCATCCTTTAATTGTTCACGTGACTCATCTAAAAGACCGGCATCATGCAGCAAATACCAAAACAGTTTATTATTCGAAAATGGAACCCCTCGACTATATGAACCAGGATGTGGATTGATGCCAATAAACAAAATTTTTAAATGTGGTCCAACTTGATATCTAATCATAGTACTCACTATTACATTACTTATTTAGTTCTGCGGGATAGGTGATAGTCGTTCCGTGTATTTTTGCCCAAGGAGTTAATGTATGCGGCTTGACGGACGTTATGCTATAAATATCATTAACCTCAATATCGCGCACCAATAATGCATCACCAATCAATGAGCGATGACAGCGCCATGGCACTGCTTCGGCACACATAATTGCTACTACTTTTGTATGCGCAGTTTTAATGAGTTCTGCTACACCCTCTTTAAATTCTTCTGTTTGCATATAATCTGCAAACCCACGAAATGAAGCATTCTCCCAGGCAGTATTTATTGAATCTTTATGCGCGTGACGCAGGCCACCTAAATTTTTTTGGTGGCGATAACCAATATGATGATTACGTAAAAAATGTGCTAACTCTTCACCATTAAATTGAGGATTATGACGCGATTTGGGAATAGTACGAATGTCTATTACTTCGGTAATAGCATACACACGTAGTAGAGCTAAAAACTCTTCTTGAGTGCGCGTAGAATGACCGATGGTAAATATACTCAACTCTTTTTTCATATAATTCGTTTTTAATCAGATAGTAAATGTAATAAAAATTTTTACTGCTGATTTCTTATGTCATTCAGAAAGAATATATTTCTTAGGATTGTCCTGTCCATGATCTAGCAAAATTGTTTGTCTAGTTTAAGAAACCTTGCAAAAAAATGTGATGCGAATATAAGTAAATGGATTTAAAAATTAGAAAATATTAAAAAAAAGACAGGCATTCGGTAATCATCGAATGCCTGTCTTTTTTTTAATATTGAGAAAGTTTATTCAATAAACGTTATAGCTTGACCGATTTTATTCGCGCGGCCAGTTCGACCAATTCTATGAATATAATCCTCATGAGTTTGTGGCAAATCAAAATTGATCACGTGTGATACATCATCAATATCAATACCACGCGCTACTACATCAGTTGCAAGAAGAATTTTTACTTTATCATCTTTGAACAGCGTTAATGCCGTTTTACGTTGTGACTGCGATTTATCACCATGAATGGTTGCTACATCAAAACCACGATCTTTGAGCTTCTTAGATAATCGTTCCGTATTACCTTTGGTGCGGGCAAAGACAATTACCTTATTAAACTGTGGTTTGATGAGTAAATCATGCAACACATCAACTTTATCCTGTTCACCAATTTTTATAATATCTTGGTTCACATTTTCTGATGACTGACGCGTTTTTACATTCACTGAGATTGGCTCATGCAAAAAGCGATCCATGATATCTTTATCTTTTGGCAATGTTGCCGAGAAAAATAATGAATGCCGCTTTTTAGGTAATCGCGCAATGATGTATTTGATATCGTTTATGAATCCCATATCAAGCATGGTATCAACTTCATCAAGTACGATGGAAGTAAAGTTACCAAAATTCAATGCATAATTTTTTTCTAAATCAAGCAATCTTCCCGGGGTTCCAATAACAAACGCCGGATTACGTTTGAGATGATTAACTTGAAAGTTAATGTTAAGTCCACCAATACATAACACTGAAGAAATGTTAGCATTACGGCCAAACGCATCAAGCTCATCTTTAATTTGTCCCGCAAGTTCGCGCGTAGGAGTAATAATTAAGACACGCTCGGTTTTTTTGGTTACTACATTATTCACTAGTGGTATCAAAAAGGCCGCAGTTTTACCGGTACCGGTATTTGCCGTTGCAATAATGTCTTTGCCATCTAAAATAAGCGGAATAACATTATCTTGAATAGGCGTGGGAGTTACGTAACCCTTAGCAATAATATTTTCTTTGATTTGTGCTTCTATTAAGAAATCTGAAAAAGTGTGATTTGCGATATACGCATCTGATGCTGTTTGCTCTTCAACTTTTTTAATAAAAAATGATGGATCAAATTTTTTAATGGCTACTTTTGATTGCGCTGGACGGTTGCTTCTAAAACCACCGGTTGCATTAGTGCTTGAAGTACCGCGTTTTGGATTATAACTTTTTTTATAATCTTTTGACGCAGCTATACCTGATTTGCTGCTTATTTTAAAGCCTGTTGCCGAAGTTGAGCTGGTTTTTTTCTTGCCGTGCGAACGATCATTAGTTTTATAGTATGACATAAGTCCCTAAAGAAATGTTGTTGTTACTTCTGGTAATGTGGGGTATAAAGATAGATTGGCTATTAATTTACTATAGTAATTGGAAGCTTTATTGTCAAAAGGCAGTAAGAAAAAAGACTTTTAGCTTAAAAGTACCTTTTTTCTTCAATCTATCACCATAAATCAGGTTATTTTGGTCATTCTAACTTCACTTTTTTAAGCAATTCAGGAGCATTTTTCACCGTACCACTTAAAATATCTTCTTGTTGAATATCCAATAGTTTAACAGAGTATTCATCACCTATATTTTTTCTTATACTAATATCTATCGAGCAAACTGTTAATAGCAAATATCTTCCATTGATCCTATTAAAAACTAGCATAGGAAAACTCATGACAATTCTTGTTAAAGCACTTTCTCTTGATATGGCTAAAAAAATGGCCGATGCGGCAGAAGCAAAAGCTAAAGAACAAAACTTAAAAATTGTAATCGCCATTATGGATGGCCATGGCAATCTCAAGTATTATCGCCGCATGGATGGTAATAATTTTGTCAGTGTGCGCATGGCACAACTTAAAGCAATGACCTCAGCAAGTATCCCTATTTCTACCAAAGCACTTGGCGAACGTAACGCGAGCATGCCAAATGGCCCCTATCTTGGCGTGCCAGATATCGTACTCTTAGAAGGTGGTTTGCCGATTATTACCAAAGATGG
>CAYPYR010000042.1:0-3196 GCA_964415095.1 uncultured Pseudomonadota bacterium
CTTGATCGACGTTTTCAAAATATTCGTAATCAAATTCCTGAAGAAATGTGTAGCGGCCAAGAAAATAGTGATCAGATGAAGAGGGTATTTGATGAATTGGAAGTGCTTGCAAAAAAAGGGCATGCACGCTCAATGTGTTTTCTTGGTTCACTATTCTTTGAATGTAAGCACGATCTAAAAAATGCAGCTAAATGGTACAAAAAATCGAAGAAAGCTGGTTCGGTAAAAGGCGGCATTGGTTATGCAGCAGTACTGTTACGTCAAGAAAGCAAAAATTATCAAGAGATACATGATTTATTAGTTCCTCATATCGCAACCAGTCATGAGGCGCGTTATTATTACGATCTCTTATGCCTGAAAACTGGTTTTGGCGGTAGATCCCGAAAAGAAGCAATAGCAGATCTTGAGCAATTAGGTGAAACAGAACACTATAGAGGGGCATGCATAGAACTTGCTACTCGTTATAGTACGGGAGATGGCGTTGCAAAAAACTATCATCGGGCGTTAAAATATTATAAAGCGTTAATCAAAGATGATTTTAGTGGTGTTTATAATAATAATTTAGCTCAACTCTATTTGAATGCTGGTGAGGAAGGTGTTCGATTAATTACGAATAAAAAACTTAATAAAGCATCGAGTTCTACTGAAGAACGATGGCGCTTAGAATCAGATGACTTATTTCAAGTTCAAGTACTGCATGTAGCCTATCATTTTATTGAGTCATTACGTTTAGGTTATCAACCAGCAGCAGATAATATCGTAAAAGTATTAGATCAAGTACCTGCATCTAAACTGGATGTTCTTATTCCCGATATCATTAAGGCGATTCACCATCAATGGACGTGGAGTGCTACGCAAAAAAGAGAATATTTGGAAAAAGTTGATAAAGTAGTTGTCCGGCATCTTAATTCCCTCAGAGAAGCAATTAATGCGTTTGATAATCTAAGAAAAAAAATTGAAGAAAACATTAAAAAGAGTAACGCCATAACTAATATTAGGTTAGCAAGTAAAGCGCAGAAAGCGCTTGCAAAAGAAGAGAAGATTAAACAAAAATTAGGACAAGATCTAAAGTTAATCGCGCAATCTGAAGAAACAGCCTCAGCATTAGCGTCATGTGATCAAAACATGAGAAATATCATTAAGCAAAGATTAGCAATTGCAACAGAGATTACTCAATTGAAGAAAGAAGAACTCTGTGATGAACAAAAAAATTTGCTTGATACCGAATCTGATACTCAGTATGCAGCAACATTACTGGAATTGGGTGAATCATCTGGCGCATGTACTCCAGAGACTGATGAGAGTTCTTCGTCAATAACGATCTTTTATAGTTTACAAGATGATCATCGTTCTTTTGAGGAAATTTTTAAAATGGCCTGTGAGCAGATTCCTGCACCAATTGCACTACAAATGCTCAAGCAATTAAGTCATGCAGGTTATGGTCCAGCATCAAGAAAACTTGGCGGGCTCTACAACAATGGATGCGATGGCATTGCTCCTAGTTCTTTTCGCGCGGCATATTTTTATGCTATGGCAGTTGAACAGACCGACGATGAATCTTTAGTGCCGCTGGGGCTATTGCTTGCGCAGAAAGATGAACAGGGTCATGAGTTTGATTTGATAACCGCATCTAATTTATTTGAACGTGCAGCAGCAGCAGACGATCCTAAAGGACGTGTTAATTATGCTATCTCTTTACAGAATCTTTATGGTGACACAATTTCAGACGGAGATTACCAAGAGGTTAAAAAACAGTGTGAACTTGCTCGTTTAGCAGAACATCCAAAAGCCTATTATGGTAGTAGTGAGTTATTGCTGAAAGAGATGACAAAAACGAACAATCTGGATCTCAAGCAAGAATATCATGATAGAGCATTGATGATAATGTTTGAAGGCTCGCAGAAGCATAAAGAATTATCTTGCGGTGAGAAATTACATAAATGTTTTTCAAAAAATTTAGTATTTTCTCAAGAACAAATTAATATTGCTGAAGCATATTATTCTTGTGATGATGAAAACCCCATAATATGGGGGCATCGAGCTAATTTCTTACTTAAGCTCATGTTAAATCAGGAGATGCGAGCAAGAATAGCATCACAGGGCGTTCTTGTCTTTGGTGAAATTATTTTTGCTTGTCCAAAAGATCCCAATACGATGTTCGCCTCAATTTATAATTATATTGCTTTATGTTATAAAAAGGCAATTAAAATACCTGAGCCCGCATTTTTATGTAATTATGCATTCTTAGAAGAAAAACGACAACGAATAGATCATGCAATAAAACTTTATAAGCGCGCAATAGAAGAATTTGATTTTTCTAATGCACATTATAGTTATGGCAGACTTTTAATGAAGCATGCTGAGTTTTTGAAAGGGTATGAGCATCTTCGTATTGCCCGAGATCGTGGTGATGAAAATGCAAAGAATGTTCTTAATAAACTCGCTCAGCACTTTCTCAAATTTGAAAGTAGTTTGACTAAGGTAACATTAAGAAAATTTTTGATTTTTCTTAATATAGTATATCAGGATGATCCTAAAGGGCTAGGCCTGCAACTTAATGTATTTAAAATCTTTTTTCAAGGAGCTAAAGAAGACGTGCATGATGATATTGCATTGAATACTACAAAGCAGGCATTGCAGGAAAAAAGTTTTAAACGACAATGTGAACGAGCTTCAAAAAAACAAGCAGAGCAGAAGAAGGGGAAAACCAAAAACATTATCGTTAACTTAGATATGGAAATGATCGAAGCACCAAAAAAAATAGCTCAATTGACTGTTAAACAACAACTCATCAATGAGCTTGCAGCGTTAGTGGAGAAAGAAATTCAGAAATTATCATCATCCATAACTGCTCAAGAAGATCACGTAGCTTTGCAATAAAAGCGGCGAACTATGGTAATTGCTAGATTTTTTTGAGCGTAATCGACTAATTTGTTTGGGGTAGAGGCTACAATCGTTAATAAATTTTATAGGAGTATTACGACTATGGCATATAGTGTTAAATCTAAAAAAAGCGGCAAAACCTATTTTTTACATACCAAAGAGGTAACACTTGCTGGTAACCGCAAACAAAAAATATTTTATTTTGCCGGTGAAGAAAAGGCTGGTTCACTTAATGAATTACCAGCTGGTTATGAAGTAATGGAAAACAAGAAAACCGGTCTTCCAATGTTACGCAAAAAAAAATAACGTACTA
>CAYPYR010000042.1:3296-8711 GCA_964415095.1 uncultured Pseudomonadota bacterium
AAAAAACCAGTGGGAATGGTTATTTCAAGCATCTTGCGATTATTATTAAGCGGTAACCATTGAATTGTTTGTAGGTCATCATCTGCATTAATAGCTAATGTAATATTTGTGCATGCAAAAAAGCTTATTACTATCACTCCAAAAAAATGCACTAAATTTTTTTGGTCCATAATTATCTTAATAAAGTAATGTTTTTAACTTGATTTGTGATAGGCTTCGCTAATACTTTTAATCAATCCTTGTTTGTTAATTCTCAAACATTTTATAACAGTTACGGTACCGAGCGCTTCAGTAGTAATATCATAGAGTATAATACAATCTCTCTTTCTATCGGAAGCCATTAGAATTTTAAAGGTAATATCCCAGCTTTTAAATTGCTGCTTTGCATTATACAGTTGATTAAATAATGCTGGAGAACTTTCACAGACTACTTGTGCATTGATCTCTTTTTTACACGTTGGTGCAAATAGCTGATCCATTTCATCTATAGTGGTTTCAGAATCAGCTTTGCCAAACGATATTAAGAAGTCCATATACTTTTTCCCAATTTCTTCGATTGAGATAGGAGCTGTTGGAGTGTTTTTGGTTGACGATTCATGTGTACTTAAGTGAGATATGCATTTGCTACTACGTAGGCCAAAGAGCGTAGCTAGTCCACCAAGAATAATTAACGGCAAAAATAATTTTTTTATCATGATTTCTCCTCAGTATGGGTTTTTATTAAAAATACCGCTTTATTGTACTTTGTTTTATTGTTTTATCCAATAAACCTGCAATAAGTTTATTAACTATAGATTTAATAAGTAGCGCACATTACGATTAATTACGAGTTATTTTACTAAAATATTACTAATTGAATTATATATTTATTACTCTGGTAATAGGAAAAGACTTAACAAAAGGGGGAACTCATGATTAAAAAAATTGTGATCAAAAAATTTGTAATGAGTCTTTGGCTCATACTATTGAACACTCACCACATATTTGCGATAGATACTGCTGATGCTAAAAAAATTGGTATGCAAGTGTGGCAAAATGAATCCAATCAGCGTAAAGATCTTTTGGTATTCTGGAGTGAACATGAAACATTTCCGTCACTTGGCATAGGACATTGTATTTGGTACCCCAAGGGTCAAGATGCAGCATATACGGAAGGTTTTCCATTGCTTTGTAATTATTTACAGAAGAATGGGGTGCAATTACCGGCATGGTTAGTGCAAGCATGTATAACCGGTGCACCATGGAAATCACGTGATGAGTTTTTACTTGATAAAGAGCGGACTACAGAGCTGCGCAACTTATTATCATCAACCATCAATCACCAAATAAACTTTATGATCCAGCAGCTTGAAGAGCAATTACCACTTTTAATTGCGGCAGCCCCGCAAGAAAATCAAGCAGTCGTACGTGAGCGTTTTATGTTGTTGCGATCAACTTTACTTGGAACATACGCATTAGTAGACTATCTTAACTTTAAGGGAAGTGGCCTGAACCCGCATGAAGAAAGTAATGGTGACCGCTGGGGATTGCTCCAAGTTTTACTTGATATGCCAAATGGACTCAATGAAGAAAATGCACCACGTGCGTTTGCTGTTTCTGCAGCACGGATGTTGCTACGACTTGTTGGAAATTCTGCCCCGAGCTATAGTAGATTCAAGTTTTTTAATGGCTGGATGAGACGCGTTAGTTCGTACGCAAATCCTGATATATTGATTTAAAATATTATAATAATGAGTTGGCAAACCAGCAACCCGATCGCCCTAAGTCGAATGGGTGCGATCGAAGAAAGAGTACTGATGAAACAGATAATCTTACTATTCTTGATCATATCAAGCTCAATATTACCAACCAGAGTTGTGAGTGAAAAATATGGCACCCTGGCGCAAGAAATTAAAAAGATTATTGATACACATCCTGATACACACATTGGTTGTGAAATTTATTCACTTAAAAATAATTGTCCGGTACTTGCACATAACGCTAATCAATTATTTACACCGGCAAGTAATACCAAATTATTCTCATCCGTTCTTGCACTCGAGCTGCTTGGGCAAGACTTTCGATTCAAAACATCATTAGTAACGGACGGAAAACGACACAAAAATGAGCTTGTGGGCAATGTATATATACAAGGTTCTGGCGATCCGATGCTTACCCGACATGACCTTGCGCGGCTCATAAAAAATCTTGCTGATCGCAAGATAACCAAAATAGTCGGTGATTTCTGTATTGATCTAACACTCTATGATCAAGAATATTTTGCACCGGGAAGTTCGATTGATGATCTTGGTGCATCATGGAATAATCCGGTATGTTCACTCATGGTAGATAGAAAACCGCTTGGTATTAATGTTGCACCGTATATATCATTTATGGATCGTACACGGATAAAATCTATGTTCTTTCCGGGGAATCAATTTATAAAACAAGTGCTTGCAAAATATGGTATTGAACTAACCGGTTCGATCACACAAAAAATCGTTCCTCAAAAATATGTGCATCTTAAGCATCATCTTTCACCACCACTTTTTGATCTTCTCAATAAAGTGCTTAAAGATTCAGATAATTTAATCGCTGATTGTCTTTTTAAAAAAGCAGGTGCTTGCTACTGCAATGCATCAGGTAATTGGCAAAATGCTGCTGATGCCCAAAAGCAGTGGATCAAAAAGAACAAAATTCTACCAACAAGTGATTATGTAATAAAAGATGGTTCTGGAAGATCTCGCTATAATTTAATTGCGCCAGGACATATTATTTCATTACTTAAATGGGTACACCGGCAATCTTATTTTGATACATTTTGTAAAAGTTTAGCGATTGCTGGGGTCGATGGCAGACTAAAAAACAGAATGACCAGCAATGCACCGCGTATATATGCTAAAACCGGTACACTTTCTGGTGTGACTGGTTTATCCGGATATATAAGAACTGATCATGATCAATTTGCGTTTTCAATACTGATAAACGGTTTTACGCAAGATATGGGAACTATACGATCAACAGTAGAAGATGCAATTTGTAACGAACTTGCAACGAATGTTGACCGGCAGAATATTGCGAATTTAGGTAAATAAAGATTATACTAAATAATAGTATTAATTGTTTTATTAAAATAAGGGGTTGAGTATGTTAATGAGTTTTTTGTCACAGGTTAATTATCTAGGTGTCGTTGTAGCAGCGCTTGTATTCTTTTTAATCGGGGCACTCTGGTTTTCCGTGTTATTTGGTCATATGTGGGCGCATGCATTAAAAGCACATAGTAAAATTGTTATCAAAGAACCATCTAAAAAAGAGTTTGCTACCAAATTAGTACTTACGTTTGTTGCCAATTTTGTTGCTTGTTTTGCAATGGATTGCTTAGTAATGGTTACCGGTTCCGCAAGTTTACTTTCCGGGCTGATCTTGGGCATTATCGTGGCAGTTGGTTTTATCGCGACTACTCTTGTTTCCGCATGCATCTGGGAAGGTAGACCAGTAAAATTATTTTTAATCGAAGTTGGTTATCCAATGCTTGGCATTATCGCTGCAGCGCTGATACTCTCGAGCTGGCAATAAAATAAATTATTATGAAAACAGATCTTTCGATTATCAATGATATCGTTATACCCGCACATGAACTTGAAATTACGGCAAGTCGTGCAAGTGGTTCTGGCGGTCAGCATGTTAATAAATCAAACACGCGGATAACGGTTCGTTGGAATGTATTGCAAAGTCACGCGCTCTCCGATGAACAAAAAGAGCGCGTCATGCAAAAGTTGCACCCTCATGTTACGCATGAGGGTGATTATATTGTGCATAATAGTGAGTCTCGCAGTCAGCACATCAATAAAAAGCATGCGCTTATGCATCTTGCACAAGAAGTGAGAAAAGCACTTTTTGTTCCTAAAAAACGTATGGCTACTCGAGTATCGAAGTCAGCCCAGCAAGCCCGTTTGCAATCTAAAGCCCAGCGTAGTACGATAAAAAAGATGAGGGGCAAGAAAATTCAAGAAGATTAGGGCTCGAGAAAGGGTGCAATAATGCGTACATCAAAATTTACTACGCTTATATTAATTTTAGGATTGATAGGCGGTTATCAAACAAGTAATGCAGTTGCGACTGCCGCTGAGTGGACTCAGCTGGTAGAAGCGATAGAAAAGAATGATTTAGCCACGGTAGAATCGTTAGTTCCCAGCAAAATTAAAGCTCACGAAAAAACACGTGGCGGGCATTCTATTTATGAAATAGCGAAATATCACAATCAAGCAGCCATTATGGCATATTTTGATCTTACCGCTGGTAATCTTCAAAATATCGTTTCAGGGGTGGTGACGCCAATCTTATTTTATAATAAAAATGCACCGTATTATGAATTTACTAATTTTTACGATGCACCTATTACCATAGATGAAAAAATCTGGCCAACTACCGAACATTATTTTCAAGCACAAAAATTTCCGCATGTTAACGCGATACAAGAAAAGATTCGTAGATCATTGACCGGTCGTGATGCTTTTAATATTGCACGACGATATGATCATTTAAAAAGAAAAGATTGGGATGCCATAAAAGATGATGCAATGCGCCGAGCATTACGCGCAAAATTTACTCAACATCTTCAATTGAAAAATTTGTTGAAAAATACAGGAAATAAAGTACTGGTAGAAGATTCTCCCGTTGATTGGTATTGGGGATGGGGTGCAAATCGTACGGGTAAAAATATGCTTGGTAAGTTGTTGATGGAATTACGCGCAACATTGTAATCACCATTACCGTAATTAATTTTGAATACTAAAGATATTGGGCCTTAAAGTGGCCCATTATCTTTTTTTATTACTAGTCTTCGTATTCTGTTTTTGTTTTTTCTACCGTACCAGGTTTATGTTGTGCTGGCGCATAGATGGTGAACAACTTGAGTTCATCGGTGCCAATGTTTTTGAAATTATGATCAGCTCCTGCAGGAACAAACACTAAATGCTGTGCGAACACATCCGAAGTTTCACCATTAATAATTGCTTGACCATGCCCTTGTACAAATACTAATGTTTGATCAACCTTATGACGTTCCATGCCGATTTCACCACCAACAGGTATACTCATGATTACTACTTGGCTATGTGAGCCGGTAACGAGTTCTTTTCTAAAATAAGTATTTTGCAACGCTTCTTGAAAAATATTTTTATTAAACGTCATCGTCGAATCCTCGCTAATACTTTTAGGAAGATTACATTGCACGCGAAATATATGTACGCCAAGGTACAATGCAAGCAAGCCACCTAATAAAAGATATAATGTTGTACTAAATTTCATAGTAACCTCAAGAATCACTTTTTATTATACTACTTTATCTAGTACGCTATCACAGTAATTTTCTCGAATGCAATACTCGGACAATAAACTTAGGTAATGTTATAATTCATGCTCAATTGCATCGAG
>CAYPYR010000043.1:0-4899 GCA_964415095.1 uncultured Pseudomonadota bacterium
CGCTTGCCTTCAGAAGTTGTTTTGATTGCACCGAGTTGTTTTAATAAATCAATAATCCAAATTGGGTTCGCAACTTCTGGTGAAAGTACAACGCTGGTTGCTTGATTATAATCCTGTTTTTGAAAAATTGTCTCAAATCGCTCTTGTGCTTGCACTGCTTCTGGTGCAGACCAAAAGCGGGCAATTATATCATGTGCCATCTGTTTTTTAAGCGTCATCGGATGTAATGAGCCATCCTGAACACCCATTTGCATACGTTTGATCTCGTCAAGCGTTTTGCCAAGCAACAGTTGATAGTAGCGCCACATGAGCACATCCGAGATTGACATAAGTTTACCGTACGCAACTGATGCTTCTTCAAAAAGTCCGACATAATTGCCTAAACTTTTTGACATCTTTTGTATGCCATCAAGACCTTCAAGTAGTGGCATGGTAATAATTACTTGCGGCTCTTTTGCAAATGATTCTTGCAGATGTCTGCCCATTAATAAATTAAACGTTTGATCCGTACCGCCAAGCTCAACATCAGCATTTAGTGCAACCGAATCATACCCTTGCATAATAGGATAGAGTAATTCATGCAAACTAACCGACGTATGCTCAAGCATTCTTTTTTGAAAATCATCACGTTCTAAAATGCGTGCAACGGTCGTCTTGCTCATAAGTTTTATAATATCATCCAAACCAAGTGATTGCAGCCATTCGCTGTTATAACGAATCTCGGTTTTCTCTTTATCAAGAATACGTCCTACCTGATTAAAATAAGTTTGAGCATGGGCGACAATTTCTTCAACTGAAAGCGGCGGGCGTGTTTTTGATTTTCCCGAAGGATCACCAATGCGTGCAGTGAAATCACCAATTAAAAAAATCACTTGATGACCAAGATCTTGAAACTCACGCATTTTGGTAAGTACGACGGCATGTCCTAAATGCAGGTCAGGCGCGGTTGGATCAACACCAAGTTTGATGCGCAGCGGTAATTTTCGTGCAAGCTTTTTGCCCAGATCTTCAAGCGGCACCACTTGCTCAGTACCACGCAGTATTACGGCTAATTGTTCATCAGAAGTAGGGAGCACATTCATGTTCGTATTCACCATGTATTTTATATGACCAGCATTTTTAAAAATTGTTCAGTTACCATAATCGATTGAGCAAAGAGCATTCTAGTCGTTGGTAACATTAATAATAACAATAAGAATAAAATTGAAAATTGCGAAAATACCATATACGACTTTTGCCATGACTTTGGCAACATCACCCGCAGCACATGACTACCATCAAGAGGCGGTATTGGTAATATATTGAAAAGGGCAAGCATGATATTGACGTAGACTACCACATTAAATACGTCAATCATGGTTTGTAATAACAACGCTGATACGGGCAAGAATGCAACATATTTAATAATCGTGAGGAAACAATATGCCATTATGATATTAGAAAGTGGCCCCGCAAATGCGACCAATATTGAATACAAGCGCGGATATTTAAAATTACGCTCATCAAACGGCACTGGATCTGCCCAACCAATACCAAAAAAAATAAGGCACAATGTGCCTATCAAATTAAAATGCCGTCTGGGATCAATAGTAAGCCGCCCCAGACGCTTTGCCGTATTATCGCCTAACCAATACGCAACTTGCGCATGCGCATATTCATGAAATGATACGGCTATAATAAATCCTGGCGCAAGTAGAGCTACACGCGCAATCAAATCCATAAATGCATTTGCCATGATTATCCTTTAAAAGACCAAAAATCGAAGTCCATAGACAATATACGACGTAACAATATTAATCATGCCTAAGAAAAGATCGCTCGTACCGGGCACGACAAAACAAAACATTAAAATATAAAATGAGTGTTGTTCGAGAAACACCACCGTGTCTTGCGCATGTACGGGAAGAAAAACTTTTACGACATCCCATCCACGAAATGGTGCTATAGGAATAAGTCTGATCACGCCGACCCAAAGCGCAAGCTCAATAATCACGGCAAGTAACTCTTGCACCATGCGTGAGGTGCTACCAATCATCGTCCACGGTAGATAGACAAAACCATACATCATGAGTAGAACGAGTAAAAAACAGCCGATCGATCCAGCAAGCGTGGTCGATACTAAACCAAGACGTAATCGTTTAAAATACATCGGGTTAACCGGCACTTCATAAAACCGTTGCATGTTAAGCATGATCAATAACGCAATATAGGTTAACTGTGATGCGCGCGGCGATAAGATAAAACTTGCTATAAGTAATGAGCCAAATAAAAAGACTAGGCCAACTGGATTACAATGCGCTGCCGGATTAAGCGTTAAAAAGCCTTCATCCTTGCCTGTCTTGTCACCAAACAGCAATGAAACTAATGCTTCAAAAAAACCGCGCACGGTAAAGACCACTAAATACCCAATCGTATAGAGTGAGACATAAAAGAGATTTTCAATAAGTAATGTAGAAAATTGATCCATCGGTCAAACCATAGGTAATGAGTGAAAAAAATACTATATAAACTTCAGCTTAAAAAAGTTTATACCATCGGTCAAATAGATTACCATTCTCGCGTTATTGAAAATAGCGAGCGCGAGATAAATGGTAGTGCATTACAAACAGCGAGCGCTAATTTTGCTCCGGGAAGAAAGAAAAAAGTGGATTGGAGCACCTGGCCTACGAGCAATCGCCCCCTATACCGTCTTGACCAGGCAATTGCATAGCCGTGCCAATCATTTTTTAGGGCATAATCAGCCGCCATAATACCCCCCGTGACCGCCATACCAAGCCCATCACCACAAAGTGGCGTTATAGCACCCGCAACATCGCCAATATAATAAACGCCTGACGCATGTGGCGTATTGCGTTTACCAAATCGCGGCACACCACAGGTAAGATAGCGGGGAAAGAGTTTTGTTGCCCCGCCCAGTGTTTTATGCAATGAACTCGTGTCAGCAATAAGTCGGTCCATAAATTGCTCAGGCCCACCTTGTTTTTGTACTATGTTGGTTTTTGCAAGGCAGGCAACATTGGTTTTGCCATCTTCAATCGATGATATCCCCACATAGGCACCACGTGCAGCATGCATTTCGACATAGTCGCACGGCGCAATACCAGAGAAATGCATTTTGATACCAATATAAGGTGTTGGTCCTGGCGTAAACGGTTCCCAATGTTTTTGCGCAAACGGGCTATGTCGGCCGGTTGAGATAATAACTTGTTTGGCGCACACGGTTTCTTGCGAAGAAAGTTCAAGTACATGATATTGTTCGTTTTCTAATGATTTATGTGTCACGACACGCACCCCATCAAGCACTATGCCACCGCGGTCTCGCACGCGTTTTGCAAGATGCTCATCAATCGTGTATCGCGAAATGCCGCGCGCAGGGGCTTTGAGCGTAAACTGGCAGGAATAGTTTCCGGCAAAAAAACGCGCTTCAGTTATTGCAATGGGAAAGGAAACGCCCCACTGCATGAGCATTGCAACACATTCTGGTGAGTAAAATTCACCACATACGCGGTGCGATGGATAGGTCTTTTCTTCTATCAGCATTACCTGAACATTCTGATCAACCAGGCGATTGGCTGCTGCAAGTCCTGCCATGCCACCACCAATGATTGCAACATCAACGTGTATCATTGTACTTCCTTGCGTTAAATGCCAAGACTGCGTTTTTTTAAATTTTTTTGTGACATGATCGGTTGTTTATTATAGGTAATACCAATCTTGCATAATACGTGATAGAAGAAATCTCGATCCGCACCTTTAACTACCGCTTGTTCATGTGATTCTGCAAGACTTACCGGGTAGCCATTACCTTTTGTGCTTTGATCAAGAATGATGGCACATAATCGATTGATAGCATCTTCATTCTGCGCAATCCATGCCGGGATTTCGATGCGTGCTATTTCTTCACCAACATTAATATAAAAAAAGTATGGTGTTAAAAAAGTAGGATATCGCTGCGTAATACTTGCCATACATTTAAAAATAATAGTGCGCTGACCCTGCTTAAGAAAGAATGAAAGAATAGTACTATCAAGCACTTTTTCTACTAACTGACACGGACAATGATCATCTTTTGCATGCACTGGTATTACATTATCTACCACACGCTCACAGACGGCTGCTTGCACAATATGTGAAATATCACGATTACGCGGCAGGCTTAAATAACCGGCTATGAGTAATTTTTGTTCATAGAATTGCGTAAGGTACATTAAGTACTGACCCAAGAAGCGATCGCGTAATTGCGGCGTTAATGATTCAAGATGCCAAAAGATCAATGAGCCATCGAATAATACCAAATCTATGTTCACGTTGTGCAGTTGAGCATATGATGCACCCTGTTTGAACTCGTATGCTTCGCGCAATAAATCAACAATATCTAAGGTAAAATGAGTATCATCACCAATCACATCATCCGGCAAGAAAACATGCGGCTCACTAAATAAGCGCACTTTGCTCGGACTGTCATAAACAAAATGTACACCACCGACATTAATTAAAAAACAAGAACCGCCGGGCATATGGCGGTCGGGATAGATTTGTGAACCATCAACAGCCAGGACACTATATTTATTGTTTGGTACTATGTTATATGTCGTACCAAGCACGTCATGCCAATGCGAAATAGTATATGGTGCGTCAATCACACGCAGACGTTCGGCAAGTGTGGTATCATGGGCGATACACTGCCATAATGCACGCACTCGTGCAAGGTCAGAACTATCATCTATAAACATCCGTGAACTGAGCATGGTGAGCGCTTGCACCATTTTATCACGATTAAGCATACGACCTCGATTATAATTTTTTTGATCACTCAGCACTCGCGCATCTTTGCGCAATAAATGCGTAATGATAGCATAATATAAAAAAAATTATGATTAGGTAAATTAATGTGAATAT
>CAYPYR010000043.1:4999-8243 GCA_964415095.1 uncultured Pseudomonadota bacterium
TTCTCTTGCGCATAGCGCTTAATAAATTCCACAAACAACCGCACACCTACGCCCGTTGCACCACGGCCAAGATAATTCACACCAAGCACGCCATCAGCAGTACCGGCAATATCAAGATGTGCCCAACGTGCTTTGCTCACAAATTCTGATAAGAATAGTCCAGCAGTAATCGTGCCAGCACCATATTCACTTTTTCCGCTGTTCGCAAGATCTGCAACGTCAGACTTGATCGATGCCATATAGTCTTCATCAAATGGCAACTGCCAGAGACGATCACCAGAAGTTTCACCAACTTCTTTAAGCATATCAACCAATTCTTGATCATGTGACATGATAGCCGAGTAATAAAGACCAAGCGCCACTACACAGGCACCAGTAAGCGTTGCGATATCAATAATTACTTCTGGATTAAATATTTTTTCCATATAGCACAGTGCATCCGCCAAAATCAGACGACCTTCAGCATCGGTTGATTTAATTTCCGCCGTTTTACCATTCATAAAGGTCACGATATCATCTTGACGGCTACTCTTACCACTTGGCATATTTTCCACCAATGGCGTAATCGCAACCACATTAACTGCTGGTTTGAGTTCTGCTATTGCACGCATTGCACCAAGCACAGCCGCCGCACCGGACATATCATATTTCATGCCGGTCATTGAAGTCCATGGCTTAAGACTAATACCGCCTGAATCAAAGGTTACGCCTTTACCGACTAAACCAACCGTTGGCGCTCCCTTTTCTTTGGTTTGATATTCTAAGATCACCATGCGTCCCGAATTATCTGAACCAGATTGCACTGCCCAGAAACCGCCCATGCCTAGTTCTTTTGCTTTCTCAGGATCTAATACGGTACATGCAAGACCAAATTCATTTGCCATCATCTTTGCTTCAGCAGATAAAAACTCAGGCGTAACTACGTTTGGTGGCATATCACAGAAATGACGAATATGATTTGCTGCACGACCAATAATGTTACCTTCGCGCAAGTATGCGTCAATCACGTCGCGATTGCTATCATCGATCACTAAGAACAGTTCAGTTGATAAAACTTCTTTTTTTTCACTCTTGAACGTAATAAATTCATAGCGCGCAAGATGAGCCGTAATAGCAATTTGTTTAACGAGTTCAGCCGTATCGATACCAAACATGTGCGCATCTTTCACATGCAGAACTGCACTCTTGAGTGCAAGTCGCTTGATTTCATGACCGCAAGTACCTATTGCACGACGCAACACTTCAATATCATTTTTTTTATCACTACAAAGTTTGCCAATGCCGACAAAAACAAATTGTACTAATTTTCCATCACGGTTTGCGGTAAGTACAAATGATTGTCCGCGTTTGCCAACAAATTTATGTTTGCGTAAAATTTCTTTAAGATGTGGATAGAAATTTTCTTCAATATAATCAAGATCAGTTGCATGCTTAAAATCATCTTGAATTAAAAAAAGATATCCTTCTACGTGGGTGTCCCACAGCGATTTTTCTGCGAGCCGTATATTGATCATAATAGTATCCTTTATATGCTTTACGCGATTTGGGGCAAAAGCGCCTCATGTAAAACGGTAAGTGGTAACAACGCACATTTCATGCGTGTTGGTCCAAGCGGAATGCCAACGCGCTGTGCAATATCTTGTGCAGATATCATAGCTATTGTAGCAGTCGTTTTACCAATGCACAATTCAGTAAGCATAGAAGCTACCGCTTGACTGAGCACACACCCTTTTCCGGTAAACATCATGCTCGTTACCACATTAGTTTCTTTATCAAGCATGCCACAAATGGTAACTTGATCACCACAGGATGGATTATGATCTTCGGCAGAAAAATCAGGATTCGCGATCGTACCACGATTACGCGGAAAGCGATAATGATCCATTAATTCTTCTTGATAGAAACGCTCGTTCATTTACCGATTCCCTAGAGTGCGAAGCGTCTCATTGAGCGCGGTGATAAAATTTGCGATATCAGAACGAGTATTATAGAGATGTACACTTACACGCACGGAACTGTCAATCCCAAGAAAGGTTGCCAGTGGTTGTGCACAATGATGACCAGCCCGCACGGCAATAGTGCGCAGATTGAGATAACTTGCAATATCATGCGCATGTACGTGATCATGCACAAAACTTACCAAGTGACCCTCTACCAGCGAATCGCCATTACCAATAATAGTAATACCGGGCACTGTTGCAAGTTCTTTTAAAAGATAGAACATGAGTTCATGTTCATGGCACGCAAGCGCTGCAAAATCTATATGTTCATGGTAATAATCAAGCGCAGCACCGAAACCAATGACACTGGCAATAGGTGGTGTTCCCGCTTCAAATTTATGTGGCGCAACTTTATAACGTGATTGTTCTAGTCCGGCTGAGTAGACCATAGAACCACCAACTTGGTATGGCTCAACGTGGTCATGCAATGCTTGATTGATATAAAGTATCCCAAGACCGGAAGGCCCAAGCATCTTGTGTGCCGAAAATACGACAAAATCTGGGTTAAGATCGGGTATTGAAAATGGGCGATGCCCGATGGTTTGCGCGGCGTCTAGTAAGATGCGTGCGCCAAAACCACGTGCTTTGGTAATTAAATTTTTTAATAGTTGGTAATCTTGGCCCCAGATATTACCGATAACATTAGAAGTATGGGTAACGGCGACCAGCTTTGTCCGCTCGTTAATTAGATTATCGGGAATTATTACTTGGTAGGTATCTGGATCAATTAAGATAACGCGCAGTACTGCACCCGTAATCTGTGCAATACGTTGCCAGGGAAGAAAGTTTGCATGATGCTCTGCAATAGTAATAACTATCTCATCACCAGCTTTGAGGTAATTGCGCGCCCAGCTATCAGCAATAAAGTTGATCCCGCCCGTTGCCCCACTGGTAAAAACTATTTCCTCAGGCTTTGCTACAATAAACTGTGCTACCTGCTCGCGGACCGCTTCATAGCCCATCGTTGCCTGCTCGCTTTGGTCATAGACCCCACGATGGACGGTGGCATAGTCATGCGCATAGAAGCTTGAAATGGCATCGATGACCTGCTGTGGCTTTTGGGATGTTGCCGCAGAATCGAGATAAATAAGGGATGACCCGTCCGTTTTTTTGGTACGGAACGGAAAGTGAGTGCGTAGATGGGTAAGATTCATTATCTATAGATCATTTAGGGGTACCAAATAGCGTTTTTCTTCTGTCTTTTACTCTAGTTTACGCTATTTGCCCATAAAACGCCACCGGCT
>CAYPYR010000044.1:0-7858 GCA_964415095.1 uncultured Pseudomonadota bacterium
ACCAGTCCTGCATTTAAGCATGAAGAATTTATACCAAAAAAATATACGTGTGAGGGTGATGATATTTCACCAGCACTAGTATTCGAGAATGTGCCTAAAGAAGCAAAAAGCTTAGTACTCATTTGCGATGATCCGGATGCGCCGATTGAGACGCCGTGGGTGCATTGGGTACTGTTTAATTTACCGGCAACGTTAAAAGGTCTTGATGAAAACGTGTCTATTGCATCAATTCCTGGAGCGATTGAAGCAATGACCAATTTTAACAAAGCTCGTTGGGGTGGTCCATGTCCTCCTACTGGTCATATCATCCATCGTTATTACTTTAAGCTTTATGCGCTAGATGCAAAGCTTGAAGGACTAGACTCATCCGCAACGAAATTCGATGTCCTTAATAAAATAACGGGACATGAAATTGCACAAGCAGAACTTGTTGGCAAATTTCAACGATAATAAATTTTTTTGCACGAGCTCTTGCTGGTGATTTACAAGCTTTCTACAATGATGCTTGCGATAATTTCAATATAAAAAGGAGATTATGAGCGGGCATCAGACCATTTCGATTCTACGTACTCTACTTTTTTGCTGTTTGTTGGTAAATGAGAAATCTGTACAAGCGGTTACTAACGAAGAACGTGAGCGACTTGATACGCTCTGCTTAGTTATAGAAAATGATCTTGAAGATGAGGTAAAGAGAATCTTAGAAGAAGAGATGGAAGAGCGAGAAACATGGTTGGATATCAGTGAACTAGCAAGTGCTGGAATAAGCCCTTATGATTGTGCAATGCATAATGGAAACGATACTATAGTAAATCTTATGAATGCTTATGTTTTAGAGCGAGATGAAGCACTCAAAAAACGACAAGCTCAATTGGACCTTGATGAAGCACGCGTGCGTATGCAGAAACTATCAGGTCGTGTTGATATGGCAAGTAGTAGCTCTGGACATCACAGAAAACCTAAAAGAAGCAGAATTGTAACGATTAAAGATGCTCAAGAAACAATAGAATCTCATGAAGATATGGAGAGAGGCATTAAATTGCTTTTTGAAGCTGTGTGCAAGGGGGTACCCGAAGAAGCTGCGAGTTTAATTAAACAGGGTGTCGATGTTAATGCACAAAATAGTAATGACAAGACCCCATTACATGAAGCTGCTTCTGCTCAAAATCTACCCATGGTAGAACTACTTTTAGCATCTGGTGCTTTAACGTTTATTCTGGATGAAGATGATCGTATTGCAATTGACTATGCAACAAATAGATCAATTGAACGTCTCTTAGCGGCATCAATGCTGAAAAGCATGTTTTCTATACTACAATGTAATGATTCAGAAATGATGGGATTACTTATAAACGCTATCTTAAAAAGAAACGATTTGCTGAATATTGCAGATGAGGGAGGTAATACCGTATTGCATATGGCAGTGCGGCAAGGACGCGTAGCTTTTATACGTCGATTGCTGAGCAATATTAAGACGAAATTTATTAATTATTCTTCATTTGCCCAGCTCGCGCATTCAACTGAATGCGATGAGGTACCAAATATTGCCGAGATACGGCTATTGTTTAAGACACCAACTCAGCATAATTTGAGTAGATCAAGAGAATTTGCGAGAGTAGATTATTGATATTAAAGTTGCGTTTGAGCAGGGATGAAGCGGGCAGTCTGTTCTTGCATATTCCAAAGCTGAGCATACTTATTGTTTTGTGCAATAAGTGCATCATGCGTGCCTTCTTCAATGATAGAACCTTTTTCAAGCACAATAATACGATCGATATTCTTAATAGTAGCGAGTCGGTGAGCGACTACAATGACCGTTTTATTGACCATAAGTTTTTCCAGGGCTGCTTGTACCGTATGTTCAGACTGAACGTCAAGACTACTCGTAGCCTCATCAAGTATAAGAATCGGTGCATTCTTTAAGAGTGCACGTGCGATTGCTATTCGTTGACGTTGACCGCCAGAAAGGTTGCTTTGTGCGCCCATCATGGTATCAAACTTATCTGGAAGCTCCATAATAAAATCATAGCAATATGCTTCCCGTGCAGCATTATAGATATCTTCAGGTGTTGCTTTCAGATTGCCGTAACGAATATTTTCATAAATAGATCGCTGGAAGAATATCGGCTCTTGTGGCACAAGACTAATATTGTTACGAACGCTTTCAAGCGTTGCATCGGTAATATTCATACCATCGATTAATACTTCACCTTTGTTTATTTCAAAGAAACGCAGGAGTAGTTTAATCAATGTTGATTTACCAGAACCAGATGCACCAACGAGCGCTATTTTTTCTTTAGGCTTAATGGCAAGATTAATATCATGAATGATTTGTTGGTCTTTATGGTATCCAAAGTTTACGTCTTTGAACTGTATAGCACCATCAGTGACCGCTAATTTTTTGCGTGATGATGCAGAAACTTTTTCCGACGTATCCATTAAGATGGTAGCCATTTGATCGGCTTCAGCAACGTATTGAAAAAACTTTCTAAAGGCACGTTGTACATCAACCAATTTTCTAAAAAGAGTGATCAAGTAGGTTTGGATCAAAATAAAATCACCAATACTGATTTGATTTTTTTGCCAGAGCTTAAGACTGAAATAGAATACAAACAGTTCGAGTGTAAATATAAGTATGTTTTTTACCATGGCAAACGACTCACCTAGATTCCAGGTAAAACGCTTTGCTGCTAATTGCTGAGCATTGATCTTAAAAAACGATTTGGTTTCATACTGTTCACCACTGAAGAGTTTTACTACTGTATTGTGGACAATACTATCATTAAGATGATGCGCGGTAGAGGTTTTTGCAGTACTATGAGCAAGATCATACCGAAATTTAAATCGTGAAAAAAGGTAACTGGCGATGAAAAATAAGATAGTCCAGGCAAGAAAGATCAAACTAATCGTAAGACTTATGCGTGAAATGATAATAAAGATTACTACCAGCTCTATTGTCAGAGGCAGCCAGGTCCAGATTAAATCTTCATAAAGCGATTCAAATGCTTCCACAAAACGTGAAATAGTTTGTACTAAGGTGCCACCAGAGTGGTTAGTATAAAATTTGTATGAGTAGTATTGCAGGGCATTAAAACAAGAATTCGTAAGATTAATCGACGTGATAGCTTCAAACGTATTGGCAACAATACCGGCAATACCAGCAACTATTGAATAGGCGATATTCATGCCAAAAATTTGTAATAATACATGGGCAAATGGCATAAGATTGCTGCGATCTGCATGATGAATCAAATCAAAGAATCGCTTATAAAAAAGCGGTATTCCAAGACTGATTCCAACTGCACAAGCGGCAATAAGGATACTGAACGCAAAGTGAACGCGGCGAGCGCGTATATGCGACCAGAAAATAGTAAAACATGGATTTAATAACGTATTCATTGCTTCAAACCTAATTTAAATAATAGTTGTTGTTTTGGATGTTTTGATCAATAATTTTTCTCAAGAGAGTGTATTGATGTATATATATTATTCTATCTGAATTTATGATTTTGTAAAGAAATAAGGGTAAAATAGTTGATTTTTAGGGTAAAAACAGTAAAGAAATACCAGAGGAAAATACCGCAAAAAACGCGTATAAATCAGTTAAAATCGTTATAAAAACCCTTCAGGGCGACAGGTAAGGCTCCTTGACAATTATTTCAGTTAGGATATTATGTAAATACGGGTAAAAAGTTGGTTTTTTTATCCCTATAAAAACTAAGTATGATCGTTTACCAGGTGGAATTATGGCTATAAAAACAGGATTTCGTCTAGAGTCTTCGTATAAGCCCCGGGGTGATCAGCCCAAGGCAATAGCACAGCTTGCCGATGGATATAATAAGTATCCCATGCAGGTATTGCTTGGTATTACCGGTAGTGGTAAGACCTTTACCATGGCAAACGTCATAGAAAAAATTAATAAACCAACACTGGTTCTGGTCCATAATAAGACCCTTGCCTATCAACTTTACAGTGAGCTCAAAGAGCTATTTCCTCATAATCGGGTGGAATATTTCGTTTCATATTTCGATTACTATCAACCTGAATCCTATGTTCCGCAGACAGATACTTATATAGAAAAAGATTCAAAAGTTAATAAAGATATTGAATTACTTCGTCTTAAAACAACCGCATCGCTCTTAACGCGTCGTGATGTTATTGTCGTTACCAGTATTTCCTGTCTCTATGGTGTCGGAAGTCCCGCAGACTGGGAAGCGATGTCGATTCGACTGCGCGTAGGTGATACGATCTCACGAGATTCATTATTCGAAAAACTGGTTGCGATTCAGTATGAACGTAATGATATGAATATTGAACCGGGTAAATTTCGCGTTCGTGGTGGCACGGTAGATCTTATACCTGGTTATGAAAAAAATACGTATCGCATTAATTTTACCGGTGACAAAATTGTACGCATACAAGAGCTCGAGTCAGTTTCTGGTAATAAGTTGCAAGCACTAGATGAAATAATGGTCTTTCCTGCACGACACTATGTCGTACCTGAAGATCGTGTTGATCGTGCGGTAGCAAGTATACGTTCAGAGTTGCACGCAGTTGCGAAAGCATTACCGGAATTTGAACAGCGCAGACTCATTGCACGTACCAACTATGATATCGATATGATTAAAGAGATGGGCTACTGTAATGGTATTGAAAATTATTCTGCACACTTTGAAGGTCGACCAATTGAGTCGCCACCGCATTGTTTGCTTGATTTCTTTCCTGAAGATTTTTTATTGATTGTTGATGAAAGTCACCAATCATTGCCACAAGCACACGCGATGCACAAAGGTGATCGTGCACGTAAAACTAATTTAGTTGAGCATGGTTTTCGTCTGCCGAGTGCTTATGCAAATCGACCACGCACGTTCGAAGAATTTGAAAAATATTTTAATCACGTGGTGTTTGTCTCAGCAACCCCCGGAGCGTATGAAAAAGCGCAAGCTGGACAAATAGTTGAACAGATTGTACGTCCAACAGGACTGCTCGATCCACTCATTGAAGTTAAACCAGCCGATGGTCAAGTTGATGATTTGATTAATGAAATTCGTCAGGCCGTAAGTGGCGGCAACAGAGTACTGGTGACGACACTTACCAAACGGATTGCCGAAGATTTAACTGATTACTTAAGCAAAGCAGATATTCGCGTACGCTATTTACACTCAGAGATCGACTCGATCCAACGAACTGAAATTATTCGTCAGCTTCGTTTAGGTAGTTTTGATGTGCTCGTTGGTATTAACTTGCTCCGTGAAGGGTTAGATATTCCAGAAGTATCACTCGTTGCGGTGCTTGATGCCGACCAACCAGGCTTTCTACGTGATGAACGCAGTCTTATACAAACTATCGGTCGTGCCGCGCGTAATGCCAATGGTCGTGTTATTTTATATGCTAACGTGATTACCGATGCTATGAAATATGCCATGACGGTTACGAAAGAACGTCGTCTGCGACAAGAGCGCTATAATCAAGAATATGGCATCACTCCTCAAACGATTATTAAGCCAATTCCGGAACCACAAATTAAATTGCGCACTATTAAGCATATGCCAAAGCATGAAGTGCCCAAGATGATTGAAGAGCTTAAAAAACAAATGCTTACCGCTGCTGATGAACTTGATTTTGAAACAGCAATATCACTGCGTAATCTTATCGAAGATCTTAAGCGTCAATCAACGGAGTAGTTGCTATGAGTGATTGGACAAAGTTTCCCACACAACCCGGGGTATACTTGCACAAAGATGCTCAAGGTGAAATCATCTATATTGGTAAAGCAAAAAATTTACGCAAACGCATAGTTTCTTATTTTCAAAAGCGTGAGCTTGACCCAAAGACTACCTTGCTAGTTAAACAGATTATTGATACCGAAGTTATTGTTACGCATAATGAGATAGAAGCGTTATTGCTTGAAAATCGACTTATTAAGCAGCATCGACCACGCTTTAACATTCAATTAAAAGACAATCAACGATATTGGTATGTACGCATTACCAAAGAACCATTTCCTCAAGTGCTTGCCGCACGAAGAACCAATAAAAAAGATCGTTTTCTTGGGCCGTTTACTTATTCTGTCCGCTCACTCATAAAAATTGCGCATGAATCGTTTAATATAAGACGATGCAGTACCATAAAACCAGGTGGCTGTTTATACTACCACGTTAACTTGTGTAGTGGTGTATGTGCCGGCAAAGTTGAGCAAGAAACGTATCAACAATGGGTAAGAGATTTTATACATTTTGTGCAACATGGTGATAATACCCGCATCGTTGAATATCAACGATTAATGAAAGAATCTGCCGCACTATTAGCATTTGAAAAGGCACAAGAGTACAAAAAACGTATTGAATTGCTCGAACAAATTCGTCAAAAACAGATTGTTGATAAGTTCTCAAGTTATGACCAAGATATAGTGGGTATTGCAACGCAAGGCACTACGAGCTGCATATCGCTGCTTAAGATGAAGCGCGGCGTGATGATGCATAAAGATAATTTCACCTTCGTGAGTTCAGATGAGCTGCTTAATGAATTTTTAAAAATATATTACTCGACCTATATGCCACCGCATGAGATCATTGTTGAAGGGGAATATGACCCAACAATTGCGGAATATTTACAGCAACTTTCGGGCAAATCAGTCTCAATCATTGTACCGAAACATGGTATCAAAAAAGAGCTGCTCGATCTTGCAAAAAAAAATGCCTACGCTCATTTCTCGCTTGAAGATCCAGTATTAATCGAACTCAAAGAAATGCTCAAATTAGATCAGGTGCCCCTCACCATCGATTGCTTTGATATTTCAAATTATGGTGCTACGGTCGTAGTGGGTGCTTGTGTGCAGTATAAAAAGCGTCAGCCTAATAAAGGTGCATGGCGATTGTATAATATCAAAGGCGACTTTGGTCAGGATGACTTTCGTAGTATGCAAGAAGTGTTGTTGCGACGATATTCTGCTCTTGCACTGCCAGACTTAATTATTATTGATGGTGGACCGGTGCAAGTTGATTTTGCACAGCGCGCGCTTACTGCATTGAATCTCAACTGTTCGGTTATTGGTCTAGCAAAAGAAGAAGAGACGGTTATTTTTCCGGATGGTCGTCGTTTAGTGCTTAATCGCAA
The DNA here is from genome assembly GCA_964415095.1 of uncultured Pseudomonadota bacterium. Classification (GTDB taxonomy): domain Bacteria; phylum Babelota; class Babeliae; order Babelales; family UBA12411; genus CAYPYR01. The sequence continues at coordinate 7,114 of CAYPYR010000044.1, forward strand.
ACTCGCGAGTGCTAAACTTATTATCGCAATGCGTGATGCCGTGCATCGATTTGCGATCACTCACAGTCGTCGTCGTTTTAAATCATTATACAAGCACTCGGTCTTGGATGAAATTACCGGTATTGGTGATATTACTAAATTTAAATTATTACGTGAATTTGGATCGATTGAACGGATTTCGCAGGCATCATTTGATGAATTAGCTCGTGTGGTTGGTCGAGATCGCGCAGAGAAGATTGTCTTTTTCTTTTCGACTTAAATTTTTTAAATTCGTTCGAACTCATAAATTTATCACCGGTCTGGCATTGGATCTGAAGCTGAACGCTTATGTCCTATCAATTCTTTTATCGTTACACAATCATCTATAATCTCTAAGCATAAATTACACGTACTGGGTAACTGGAGTTCTTGTAATTGTGTGACTACTTTTTCCTGATCAACTTTAGTTACGACAACTTTTACCAAATTTTCATGTATGAGTTCTATGTTTATCATAAATTGAAAGTCACCACAAAAAATAACGCTTTGTGCATTACTAGAAACTTCATTAAAAATAATACAATTAACAGGATGAATTTTCTTGTTAACAGAACTTTCAATTCTAATAGCATCGTTCTTATAAAATGGTGAATAAAACACAATATCATTAGAATTTTCAATAACTATAGATCGAACTTTGATTATTGCGTTTATGGAACCAGAAAGCAGGATCATTGCAATAATGAAACTCAAAGATGATTTCATG
>CAYPYR010000045.1:0-7401 GCA_964415095.1 uncultured Pseudomonadota bacterium
GTAGCCTCAACCGGTACCAGTGAAAATCCCACCGTAAATACCGTAAAAAATGCTAATTTAATGATATTTTTCATAATATACCCTATTATCCCTAAATCGACTTCTATTATAAATATATATAATGAAATATATATTAAACATTTCAAATTGTCAATTTACAGGTATGGATATAGGCATCTACTCATCTGATCAAAATAATGAGATAATACGTTGGATTACGGGGATAATTCTGTTATTTTTCCAAAAAATGTTTATAATAATCACTACAACAACATATACTCAGATTACAACGTACGATCTTTTTCGAACGATTTGGTAGTCAAACGTTTACTGGAAAGGAGTCCTATGGCATCGAATTTCACCCTTTCAATAGAATTAATTTATCTCCTTGAATGGCTCCTTGAGCATGAAAAAACACGCTTAAAAGGTACCATCAAAAAAGCTATTCAAAATGGCCTTGCACAGAAACTAGAAACTGCCGCATCTCCGCGGATTGATTTAGACAATGAACAGTTACAAGATACTTTCTTGGAATTTTTAATATTTCTCGAACAAACACTCATGGAAACAATGGAAGAGAGCGATCACAATCATACGTTGCGTAGTGACCTTGCTCATACATTCCATCGTCTTTCATTAGCATCAGTTGATCCTCAAACGGCATTGAGTTGTTTGCATGAAGCTGAAGTTGCGCTTGAGAAAAAAACTCAACAGGCGTCAGCCCCCGCTCATCCTTCTGAAGATGAAATGACACAAACGTTACTTACTAAGTTTTTGAAAAACTGGAAACCGTCGAAACAAGATCCAGTAAATTAGAACGCTAATTCTTTCAAAGCCTGACGCAACTCATAGAGTGGCAAGCCAAGAATTGCCGTATATGAACCGTGAACATATTCAAGAAAGTTGTGGCCATAGCCTTCAATAATGGCCGCACCACATCCGTGCATTGCGAGAGGCACTTTTTCAAAATAACGATCTATCTCATCAAGTGCAATACGAAAACTAACCGTAGCACTCGTCATCCACTGACGCTGATCCAGTAGTTGCCATGAAGTACCATCAAACATTCGTTTTTCAAGTACACATCCGGTAGACACCAGTGCTGGTTCATTATAAAGAAGTGTGAGCATGCGATACGCATCATCACGATTTTTTGGTTTACCAAGTAACTCGCGAGAAATAGTAGTTTGCGCAAGGGTATCTGCGGTGAGAAAGAAAATTGATTGACCCGTAACTAAAAGTTTATCCGGAATATTTAGCTGTTTAATTTTGTCTTGTGCAATCGAGAGTACATAATCACCAAGCGTTTGTCCCGGATGATATTCCATTGCCTCATCACTGCGATGTGATAATACAGCGTACGGTATTGCAGCACTTGCAAGCAACTGCGCACGACTTTGTGAACTAGATCCAATATACAAAATATGGTTATACATGTGATCGCTCCCAAGAACCAGCAAAATTTTGACGAACTTTTCCTTCAAGCTGCAGCATAAATAATTGATCTTGCAACTCAACAGGTGATATACCAATTTGCATGCTCAACACATCAACTGACATCGGAAAGGTCAATGCAGCAATAATTGGATTTAAATTTTCTTCAACCGACTCTTCTCGCTCAGGTAACTCATGCGCTTTTACCGAAGATGCTCGTCTGGCTTGAGACTTTTTTGAACGATCAGATGACTGAGTTGTTGCAGATTCAGTAACTGCTAAAAGGGTCGCCTGAGTTACAACTTGACCGAATTCACTTAAAATATCATCAACGTTATTCACCAGTTTTGCACCTTGCGCAATAAGTTCGTGACATCCTAAACTTAACGGATCAAAAATTGATCCTGGCACGGCAAAAACTTGTTTGCCTTGATCAAGCGCAAACTGCGCCGTAATCCGTGCACCACTTTGTACCGCTGCCTGTACTAGAATACACCCTTGGGAGAGTCCAGCAATGATACGATTACGTGCGGGGAAATTACCGCGCAATGCCATTGTCATTAAGGGAAACGGGCTTAACAACGTACCATCATTACGCATAAGCGTACGAAATAAATCTTTATTTTGCGCCGGATATGGCGCAAGAAGTCCAGAACCTAAAACTACAATCGTTGAACCGCCGGCATCATGCGCTGCGCGATGCGCCATAGTATCAACACCAAGTGCACCACCACTGACAATGCGCCAGTTTGCAGCAACTAATGGTGGCACAAGCGCATCAACCACGTCTTGTGCATACGTTCCTGCTAGGCGAGAACCAACTATTGCAATCGATGGACGATCATCAACGAGTGGTTTTCCCAAACTATACAGCACAATCGGTGGTAAATAAATGCGACGTAGATTAGCGGGATACGCAACATCAAAAAGTGTATGCAAACTAATATTATAGCGCTCGATACGCGCGCATTCTTCATCAAGCATGCGCATATCACGTAGACCATCGATAATTAATTGCGCTATTTGGCTACTCAAGCCCATTTTTATAAAATCATGGAGAACATACGAATAGATTTGGCGCAGATCGACATTCTCACCGCCATGATAATAATGATCCTCAGAGGCGCCGTAGAGCGCCCTGAGGATTGCTAAAATTCGAGCTGGACCTACACCTGAAATTAAAGAGAGGTGTAGTAATGTTCGTACATTATGGTTCATGCGTCTTCAGATTCTTCATCGATATCGGACTCATCAAGAGTTGATTCATCGATATCTGATTCGTCAATTAACTCGTCATTGTTTGACTCATCAATTTCGCTACTTGGCATACTTTCAATAGGCGTCGCAGGAGGCAATTGCTCTAATGCATGCACATTAATTCCCTCGTCTGCTGTGCTTTCAAAAGCAACTACCGAAGATAAGGTAAGTCCTTCATCAAGACGAATCAGGCGAACCCCTTTTGCTTGACGTCCCATGGTACGCACTTCAGTCGGTGAAAGTCGAATGATTTTGCCATTAGTATCAATGAGCAATACGTTCGATTCAGGACTTACTTGTACAAGTCCAATCACTTGACCATTACGTTTATCGGTAGGAATAGTACGCACGCCCATGCCACCACGATGTGCAACACGGAAATCAACGATACGTACACATTTACCATAACCATGTGATGTTGCAAACAAGAGATCTAATGATTCATCTACAATAACACCAACGCCCACCACGACATCTTTTGGACGAAGACGGATACCGCGAACACCAGCTGCTTGACGACCCATGGAACGAACTTCGTTTTCATGGAATCTAATTCCTTGGCCATTCTGTGTTGCAATAACAATTGAATTATCACCCGTACTTACGCCACAAGATACTAACTCATCGCCCTCATTAAGATGTACTGCCCGAATACCGGTAGCACGAATCTTTGCAAAGGACATAGCATCAGTTTTCTTGATGACTCCTCTGCGCGTAACCATAACGATGAATTTATTTTCCATGTCGCGCATACAAAGCAGTTTCACAACCTTCTCACCATCTTCAAGCTGAAGTAGATTGATGATTGCGCGACCACGTGCCGTACGTGAACCTTCAGGAACTTGGAATACTTGCAGGCTATAGACGCGACCTTTATTCGTGAAGAATAATAGTTCATCATGCGTACGCGCTACAAATACGTCTTGTATGAGATCATCTGCCTCTTCAAGATCAGCAACACCCTTCTTCCCTTTACCACCACGATGTTGTACTTCATACGTATCAAGCACTACGCGTTTGATGTAGCCTTTGTACGTTAACGTAACAACAACCCCTTCATCAGGAATAAGATCTGCTTCACTTAAAATATCAACTGGCGCTTCAATACGACTACGTCGTGCATCAGCATAGGTTGCTTTTATAGCAACGAACTCATCCACCATAACTTTTTTGAGAACTTCTTCATCACGCAGGATTAACTCAAGACCTTCAATCGTTTTTTTGATCTCAACAAGTTCTTCATGAATTTTAGCTTGTTCAAGACCAGTTAAACGTTGCAATCTCATTTCAAGAATTGCTTTTGCTTGAAGCTCACTGAGGCCGTAATGTTCACCCATTTGCGCAACTGCCTCTTCTGCAGCATTTGCTTTTTTGATGAGTGCAATAATTGCATCAATGTTGCCGAGTGCTATCACTAAACCATCAAGAATATGTTCTCGTGCTTTTTGTTTTGCAAGATCAAATTCTGATCGCTTGGTGATCATCTCTCGACGATGGAGCAAGAAGTGTTCAAGCATTTCACGCAACGTGAAGATCATCGGTCTGTTTTGGTATAACGCAAGAAGCAAGATACCAAATGATGTTTGAAGCTGGGTATGCTTGTAGAGTTGATTTAAAATAACTTGAGGGTTTTCAGCACGCTTGAGTTCGATAACTAAACGAATACCTCGTTTGTCTGACTCATCACGAATGTTTGAAATACCATCAATAACTTTGTTTTTGACTAAATCAGCAATTTTAGTGATCAAATCTGTTTTATTAATTTGATACGGAATTTCGGTAACAATTAATGCGAGATGTTTTTTATTTTCTTCAACATCAACAACACCACGTACAATAACTTGTCCATGACCGGTGGTGTATGCACGCACAATGCCAGCACGGCCACAAATAATACCACCCGTTGGAAAATCGGGAGCAGGAATTAATTTAAATAATTCTTCTTGTGAAATAGATGGCGTTTGCACGAGTGTGATACAGGCATCAATGACTTCACCAAGATTATGTGGTGGCACAAATGTTGCCATACCAACGGCAATACCGCTTGAACCATTTACCAATAAATTTGGTAATTTACTTGGCAGTAATGTTGGTTCAGTCGTCGATTCATCAAAGTTTGGTACAAATGGTACGGTGTTCTTATCGATATCAGCAAGCAACTCTTGCGAAATACGCGCCATACGCGCTTCGGTATAACGCATTGCTGCTGCGTTGTCACCGTCAATGGATCCCCAGTTTCCTTGACCATCAAGCAATGGATAACGTTTTGAAAATGTTTGCACAAGCCCAACCATCGATTGGTAAATTGGCGAATCACCATGTGGATGATAACGACCAATCACTTCTCCAACTACGGTTGCAGATTTGCGATACGGTTTATTATAATAATAGCCTAAGCGATGCATTGCGTAGAGTATGCGACGATGAACCGGTTTGAGTCCGTCGCGAACATCAGGAAGCGCACGACTGACAATAACCGACATAGCATAATCTAAAAAGGAAGTCTTTAATTCCTTTTCAATCGAAATGGGTGCAACACCAGATTGCAACTTAGTCTTTGATTCCTCTCCTGGCATTCTTTAAATCCTTCTTGCATGCGGAATGGTACAATTCTATGCGTCGTTAATGTATCTTGTAATGTATCATTTTAGGATACACGTAATATCAAATGAACACAAGATTAGCCGCTCTTTATGCGATAAAAATGACGATGATTATACGGTGAATGCGATAATGATTAATGCTGCTATTCCGCCGGCTGCACAATCATCAAGCATTATGCCAAATCCACCATCGATTTGTTCTAATAAATTGATGGGAAAAACTTTTAGAATATCGAAAAATCGAAAGAGTAAAAACGCGATGCTATACCAAAAAATGGTAACGGGACACGCAAGAAGCGCGATGCCCATACCAACCCATTCATCAATAACAATCCATGATGGGTCAGATGTTTCTGATTGCGTACTTTCTTGTTCGCTACTCCATACACCAATGATGAATAAAAGTGTAATAATAAGACAACGAATAATAATAGAATACGAAGATAGTGCGTACCAAAAAAATAACGAAATAAAACTTGCACAGGTGCCCGGTGCATAACGCACAAAACCAATGTAGCCACACGTTGCTACTGCACGCGCTACTTTATTGAACATGTTTTTGTTCTTCAACCTGTTTCATAATAATAATACGTCGTAATGATCGCCAATTCGACAGGATATATGAAAATCCGGAGACAATCGTTAACATAACCATAATGTGCACAACCCATGAAACATGTATGAGAATAAATGATGAGTGCCATACTGACTGCACCAACATACCGCACAATATATAATAGATCGTTAACAGTTGAATCGTAGTTTTCCATTTACCGAAGCGTGAGGTAACAAAACGATATCCCGCATGTACCATGATCAAACGAAGTAACGTAATTGCCATATCGCGCGCGGTCACCACTACTACTACCCACCAGGGTAGCAGGTTCAACGTTGCAAACGCACTCAATGCACCAAGCACGAAGATTTTATCCGCAAGCGGATCGAGAAATCCACCGAACTTTGAGCATATGCCGAGTCGACGTGCAAGATAACCATCATAAAAATCTGAAATGGATGCCAGGATAAAAATAAACATGGCAAGGATGATAGAATATTCATCACCAAAGAGCAGGCGCACAAACAGGGGAGTTAATGCAATACGCATAATCGTTAATGTATTTGGCACATAGTATGACCAATGATTCATCAAGATATCCTTAGTGAGTTTGTTCGTTATTTCCTACCCACTTAAAAACAGTTAGGTTAGTATACGATTTATCGTAGCGCATTTGCTGCTAAATTACAAATTACACCCAGAAATCAAGCCGAATTCGCTATTTTCTTTCAAGAAAACCTCTCCCATTTTTCATTATCGCTCAGATGAGCTAAGCTACCTTTAGAGGTAAAGATTTAAGACATTTAAAAGAAAGTACATCATGATTACTAATATTATAAAAAACATACTCGCGCTCATCATTATCACCATGAGCACCAATTCTCTTCTTCTCTCTGATATTCCCTTTTTGAACGATAGCCCGGATCAGGCTTTACTCGATCCGACAGCTCAAGACACTTCGCACGTCAGAATCGGCCGAGCAGCAGCTCAAGGCGGCCGTCGTTATATGGAAGATCGGTCTGTTGCGATTTCGCCATTTCTGGGCAACAAACATGACTTTTTTGTTGGCGTGTTTGATGGTCACGGCGGCGCTCGTGCATCACAATATGCAAAAGATCATCTGCATCAACTGCTCGCCAATCACATCAAAGGGATCGCACCTTCAGATACGGCTTCAGTCAATGCAGCAATTACCTGCTCAATCTTATCGCTTGATATGGAAATAACCACACTCATGGAAGATGGCAGCACCGCGATATTTGCATTGTATTATGGGGGCTACTTATATATAGGTAATATAGGAGATTCTCGCGCCGTGTTTGCATCACCTGAACAAGCATTACTTGCAACGATTGATCATAAACCAGAGAATGTTCTCGAGAAAGCCCGCATTGAAAAAGCTGGTGCAAAAGTTTGTAACAATCGTATCTGTGCACCTAATCATGGTTCACTTGCGGTAGCACGTGCGCTTGGTGATAGATATTACAAAAGAAACTGTGGATTGAGTGTAGAACCAGATATTTTGGTAATCTCACCTGAACAAATCAAGCC
>CAYPYR010000046.1:0-7320 GCA_964415095.1 uncultured Pseudomonadota bacterium
TAGTCTTATCAGCCCAGACTCCTGATTCAAATGTATCACGAGCAAATTTTACGGCCTTATCTGCGTCGCCTGTAGAACCCTTGGGTACAGTAGCCACAACTTCCTGGTTAGCGGGATTGATAACATCCATAGTCTCCCCAGATTCTCCGGGAGTCCATTGTCCATTAATAAAATGTTGGTATTCCATTACTTTACTCATAAGAACCCGCCTCTATTTTTAGTTGATTTAATAAAGCCTACCCCAAAAAATTTGGAGACAAATCATGATAACCTAAATTGAGGCGATCATTCTATAATCAATCGCATACACGCTCTGCTTTACATAAAAGCATGTTTGTATTCATATTTTCATAATATTTATATAATTTTTATTTTAAAAGGCATCGGCATGAAGAACAGATTACGATATGTCATATATTGTTTTTTTCTAGTCTGTGCCTTTCTCATTGGTCTTGTTATCGGCATCTTACATATTCCCTGGATTAATTTTGATGCACCAATAGCAGCTGACATGCAGCAGGCAACTGTTGTGTATGATTGCAATGGCAAAGAGCTTTGTCGATTTCAAAAAGATAAGCGTACCCAAGTTACCCTCAAAGATATTTTACCGTCACTTATTGATGCATTTATCGCCGCCGAAGATCATCATTTCTTTTCTCATGCAGGCATATCGCTGCGTGGCATGCTCAGATCTACTATAAAAAATATTATTTCAGGGCGCATTGTGCAAGGTGCAAGCACTATTACTCAACAGCTCGTTAAGTTGCGTTACCTTGAATACGATCGAACAATATGGCGCAAATTAAAAGAATTGGTACTTGCGCTTCAAATTGAACAAATAAAATCTAAAGAACAAATTTTTGAAGAATACATTAATGCTATCTATTTTGGTCGTGGCATTTATGGTGTAGCTGCGGCCGCAGAGCGATTTTGGGGTTGTAATGCAACAGAACTCACCTTAGCACAAGTTGCCACGCTTGCCGCAATAGCAAAATCAGCACAGCACTACTCGCCGCTTAATAACCAAGAAAAATCAATTAAACGGCGTAATGTTATATTACATAGCATGTATCAACTTAAATTTATTACTGAAAATGAGATGCGTGCTGCCAAGCAGGAGTCTCTTGCACTCAAACATGATAATGGACGAGATCGTATCCGCACCTATCTTTGTGAGTCGATTCGCGTTTGGGCTGAACAACAATATGGCCATGAGACTTTATATAATGGTGGTCTTCATATTCATACTACTATCGATACTCATGCACAAGCGCTTGCAGAACAATCATTTGATACTCACATTGCATTATTAAGAACAACAATGGGAAATGCTATTGATGGTGGACTCATTGCGCTTGATGTTAAATCAGGCGCCATCCGTGCCATGATAGGCGGATATGATTTTTATGTATCGCAATTTAATCGTGCATTGCATGCAGTGCGGCAATGTGGATCCTCTTTTAAACCATTTTTATATGCAGCAGCCCTTGATGTTGGATGCAGCATGCGGGATGTGGAAGTTGATGAGCCCTACACCTTAGCATTATCTTCACATAAAAACTGGACGCCGCATAATTGGAATAATAAATTTCATGGTGCTATGACACTACTTAAAGCGCTTACGGCTTCTAATAATATCATCGCGATCAAAACATTAGAAAAAATTGGATATAAAAAAGTCATTGATCTAGCATCATCATGCGGCATACACCGCAATCTACTGCACTACCCTTCTCTTGCACTCGGCATTGCAGAAGCTACGGTACTTGAAAATACCGCGGCATTTAATATTTTTGCGAACCATGGTTATTTTGTGAAACCGTATTTTATTGAAATGGTAAAAAATAATCATGGGGCTAAAATTTATCAACATACGGAAGAAAAAATGCGCGTGCTTAATCCATTAGTGAGCCAGCAAATGCTTCATGCGCTGACTATTGCGATGAAAAAAAAGAAAAAAGAACGCAAAGAGAAATGGTTTGCAGCAGAATCTATTGGTAAATCAGGAACTACGAATAATTCCATGACCACTTGGTTTGTGGGATCTACTCCGACATTGACGACTGCTGTCTATATTGGTCGTGATGATCATAAAAGTATGGGATCAGAGATTTATGCGCGTACTACGGCGTTTCCTATTTGGGCCGATTTTTATTGCGCTTTATCAAAACCTAACTCATGCGATCAATTTTATTATGATCCGAAACTTAAAGAACGATTAATTAATTGGAATACGGGAGAATATTGTTCTGGTGAAGATTCATCAGATGTGGTACCTATATTGGAACAAGAACATTTATGTTAATTTTCATTTTAGATAAGAGTTTATGATATTACACAAAATTTGTGTTTTATTTTATACATAATTCCCAATCTATCTAGAGCGATGGCATTACCAAATTCTACAGCTTGTTCATATAGTTCGCGAGCTTTTTTATGGTCTTTATCTACACCTCTACCTTCTGCGTACATATCACCGAGTTTAATCATTGCTGGTGTGTCATCAAGTTTTATAGCTTTCTCATACAGTTTTCGCGCTTTTTTGTAATTTATTTTTACGCCTAAACCATTATGATACATGTTACCAAGGTTGACCATTGCTTGAGGATTGCCAAGTTTTATTGCCAGCTCATAGTACTGTCTCGCTTTCCAAAAATTTATTTTTACACCAAGGCCTTTTTGATGCATGGCACCAAGCTTAAATTTTGCATTAGCATCACCAAGAATTGCCGCTTGTTTAAACAGTTCTCGTGATTTTCTATAATCTTGTTCTACCCCATGTCCATGTAGATATAAGGTACCCAGATTAAATAAGCCAGTAGAGTCCTTATTTGTTGCTGCTTGCTCAAATAGCGTGCGAGCTCTTTCATAATTTTGTTTTACGCCGTTACCTCTTATGTACATGACACCAAGATTAACTATTGCATTTGTATCACCCAAGTTTGACGCTTGTTCATAAAGTTCTCGTGCTCTATCATAATTCTGCTCTACACCTTGACCATTGCAATAAAGGCCGCCTAAATTAAGCATAGCAGTAGGATCACCCATTGCTGCAGCTTGTTCATAAAGTTCATGAGCTTTTCCATAATTTTGTTCTATGCCAACACCATCTACATACATGGTGCCAAGATTGACCATTGCTTCAATATGACCCATTTCTATAGCCTGTTCGTAAAGTCTTTGGGCTTTTTCATAATTTATCTTTACTCCTCGACCGTTGTGATACATGAGCGCAAGGTTAAATTTAGCTTGCGGATTGCCCATTCCTGCAGCGAGCTTATAAAATTGTCGAGCTCGAGATAGATTTTGTATGATGCGTTTACCATTTGAAAATTCAAGGCCGATATCAATTAATATATAGTTATTGTCTTCGGCATAAAATGGAAATGACTTCCAGAATAGTTCTTTTAACAGTGCCAGTTCATCCCAACTTCCTACGTAGGTAAATGCTGGTGCGCAAGGATTTAGCACATAATAGCGGATTTCAAGACAAGGATTTCGTGTACAAGGGTCTTTATCTTGGACTAAATCATATTGCACTTTATCTGGGTTGAGAGATAAATAATCTTCTTCAAAAAAATACTTGTTTAGTGCATGTGCTTCATACATTTGATAGGTAGAGGTGCCAGCTGCATCGGTAGTTTTAGTAATAGCAAGTACAAAAGACATATTTCGTTTGTGTTGCTCTTTAATTAAGTTTTTGAAGGTGTCTGACCAGATGCTGCACTCTGCCTCAGGATTTAACCATAAGAAGTTATTATGAATTTTCCCTGAATTTTCAGGAACGTTAACGTCTTTCTCATAAATTTCTAATAACCTGATGAAATCATGCGGGAGGACAGTAGTTGATAGCAAAAAAAATATTTTTACGAATAATAGTTTTTTAACGATGAACATTTTTATGTTGTAATGATATAGAAAATAATTTTTTATATTTAATTTTTTTGTTCTTTTCCATTAAATCGAGTTCATGCTGCGCTTTTTTATGACCAAGTTCTGCAGCTATCGTTAATATTTCTTTCGCTTTGTCCCAATCCAGTGCTACTTTTTTACCTTTCTTGTATAACATACCAAGTTGGTAAAGATCATTTATTGCATCAGAATTACTTACTGCTGCTTGCTTGAAAAGTTTTACCGCTTCTATTAAATCTCGTGAAGCCACCGCACCATCTATATACATGTGCCCGAGCATAATCATTGAGTCTGAAGAACCAAGATTTGCTGCTTCTTGGAAAAGTTTTTGAGCTTTGGCATAATCTTGCTTTACGCCAAGACCATCATAGTACAATACACCAAGGTTATGTATCCCTTGAGGATTTCCCTTGCTTGCACCTTGCTCATAAAGCATTCGGGCTCTAGTATAATTTTGCGCTACGTCTTTACCTGTTCCATAAGCAAAACCAACATTTACCAATGTATTGCCATCATCTTCTAAATCAAACGGAAAAGATTCGTAGCATAATTCTTTTAAACAATCTAATTTATTGAAGTGACCCACATACAGAAAAGATTGTGCTCCAGAAAATAACATATAATACTTAACTCGATGGCAAATATTGCGTGTTTCAGGGTCATTATGGTTTTGGATTAATTCAACTGGTTGATCATGAACCTGACGAGTTAAATAATTATTGAAGAAGATTGTATTGAGCGCATGAGCTTCATATATGTGATATGTGCACTCGCCGGTTGCATCTTCAGATTCAGTAACAGCAAGCATAAGGGGTTGATTTCTTGAATGTTGTTCTTTAATTAATTTTTTAAATGATTCAAGCCAAATGCTACATTGTGCTTTAGGATTTAACCATAAAGTATTATCTTCAATAATCCCAAATTTTTCTGGCAAAGAAATATTGGCATCATCGAGTGTTAATAATTTAATAAAATTTTCTGGAGCCGCATTGAGCGATAAGCTTAAAGATATTATTGCGAATAATAACTTGGTAATCATAGTTAAATTTATGAAAGCTTAATTTTTTCAAATGCGGTTTTAAGTGTTTGATACATCTTTGCCATATCAAATGAGATCGGTTTTGTATCAGCGATAATCGGCATAAAATTAGTATCCCCTTCCCAACGTGGGACAATATGCGCATGAAGATGCGTCGGAATACCAGCGCCTGCCGCTTTGCCTAAATTCAGTCCAACATTAAACCCAGCAGGATTAATCACTTGTTTGAGTACTGCGGTACTTGCGCTTACCAATTCAAAAAATTCTGCATGTACATCCGGTGAAAGTTTGCAAAGATCGCCTTCGTGAGCAAGTGGCAACACCATTATATGGCCACTGCTATAGGGGAATTTGTTCATGACGATTGCACAATGTTCAAACCGAGCAAGAATAAGATTTTCCACATCATTGTGTGCATCAAATTGATTACAAAAAATACAATCATGTGATAGCGCTGTAGTGCTTTTGGTCTTATCTTGTGTAGTGATATATTGTTCGCGCCACGGTGCGTATATTCTTTTCATGATTTCCCTACTTATTTAGGCTGATAAGTACTTTTTATATATAAATCACGTAATTTCTTAGGTTCTACTTCAGCTGGTGTATCCATCATCGGACAATGACCAGATTGAGTTTTAGGGAATGCAATTACATCACGAATCGAGTTAGTGCCAGCAAGGATCATGATCAGGCGATCAATACCAAGTGCAAGGCCGCCATGCGGTGGATAGCCAAGTTCTTGTGCTTCAAGTAAGAACCCAAATTGCTTTTGAGTTTCATCAGTAGAAAACCCAAGAATTTCAAATATTTTCTTTTGCATGGTTGCATCATGAATACGGATAGATCCGCCGCCCAATTCTTGACCATTAAATACCAAGTCATAGGCACGTGCTTTTACCAAAGAAGGATCTTTTGATTCCCAACCTGCTTGTGGCTGGGTGAATGGATGATGTTTTGCCGACCAACGCTTGTCTTCTTTGCTCCATTCAAACATCGGAAAGTCGGTTACCCAAAATAAACTCTGTTTTGTTTTATCAATAAGGTTAAGTGCGTTAGCAAGTTCAAGACGCAATTTGCCAAGCACGGTCCAGGCATCTTCGTAGGGAGCAGCAACGATAAATAATGTATCATTGGTGGTAATACCAGGAATTTGTGCGCTTACTTTTTTATAAAAATCATTACCTAAGAAACGTGCTACAGGTGAGTCTGGTGTGCCATTTTCATCAAAACGCACATAGATGAGCCCTTGAGCACCAAGTTTTTTAGTTGCGCAGTCAACCCATTGTTGCAGTTCTGAACGAGAAAATTGTTTCTCGGGTACGACGACACAGCCAATCTTACCATCTTTTTTTATAACAGATTGCAGAAATGAAAGTTCGGTATCAACAAATAAATTGGTAATATCTTTAATTTCTAAATCAAAACGCATGTCTGGTTGATCGGTACCAAAACGAGCAAAAACTTCATCGTAGCTATAACGCTTGAGTGGTAGATCAAGTGATTTTTTATAGACAGCTTCCCAAATAGCATTCATGACCCCTTCAGTGGTGTCTTGAATATCAGATTCTTGCACAAATGCCATTTCAAGGTCGAATTGAGTGAACTCTGGTTGACGATTTGCACGTAAGTCTTCATCACGGAAGCAACGAGCAATTTGAAAATATTTATCAAATCCCGCAACCATTAAAAGTTGTTTGTAAATTTGTGGAGATTGTGGCAATGCGTAGAACATACCAGGGCTTAAGCGTGAAGGTACTAAAAATTCACGGGCCCCTTCAGCAGTGCTTTTTGAAAGCAATGGTGTTTCAACTTCAAAAAAATCGAGGGTATTTAAGTATTCACGTACTGCAAAAATTACATCATGACGTAGTTTGAAAATATCGAGCATCTCTTTGCGGCGAAGATCAAGGTAACGATATTGTAGGCGCAACTCTTCGTCCACTTGTGCAGCCTCATCGAGCTGGAATGGTAATGGGCGTGATTTATTGACAATGGTAAGATCGCGAACCATTACTTCTATGGCGCCCGTAGCCATCTTAGGATTAATATTTTGTTCAGAGCGATGTTCTACTATGCCACGAATGGAAATTACAAATTCAGCGCGCAGAGTATGAGCATCTTTAAGGGCGGTATCATTGATATCTTGCCTGAAAACAACTTGGACAATGCCAGTGCGATCATACAGATCAACAAAGATTAAATCGCCATGATCTCGTCGATTGCGGACCCAGCCAGTAAGAAATACTTCTTTGTCAACTAATGATTCATTAACTTTGCCACAATATACCGAACGCTCAAATGATTGCATGATGATACCTTATTATTCATAGATACTTTTTTGCACAGCGACTTGTGCATTGTGGTTTAGT